>JAUZOF010000115.1 GCA_030706585.1 Bacteroidota bacterium | reverse complement strand
CCGATAACTGGAAGCTCATAAAAAGTCTTTCTTGATAAGATTTTTGGCCTTGCATAACTTGCTTTTATTTGCTTAAATATAGCGAATTAGCATGAGTTAAACAAGTTTTATAATGACTTTTTTAGTTGTGCAACAAGCACTTATATGCTTAGAGGTTAAAGCCCCTCCTCCGGAGGGGTTGGAAGGTTTCCCTTATTTCTCTACCCGGTTACGGTGCTGGTAGTCGTGGTAATAACCTACCTCCACGTTTTCGAGCACTGCAATAGCATCATCGGTCAGCGAGGCCAGTGAGAAATATTTGGTGAGCAGGTAAGAGGCCACACCAAATTTATCCAGACCCATCAATCGGGCTGAGAGGCTTGGGGCAATTTCGCCCGGGATACCGGCCTGGTGTAGCCCAACAACGCCCTGCTCATTTTCTCCTACACGTACCAGGATAATACTGGTCGTACCTACGCCGCGGTTGGTCAGGTACTGGCCTTTAATTTCCACTTTGTCGCTTGGTATAATTGGCACACCGCGCCAGGTGATTACGGGAGTTCCAAAAATATTGGTAGTTACAGGAGGCACACCACGCCAGGTACATTCCCGTTCAAAAGCGGCAATGGCACGCGGGTGAGCAATGAAGAATGCCGGGTTTTTCCATACTAGTGACAGTAATTCGTCCAAATCATCGGGGGTAGGTGCTCCGTAGCGGGTGCTGATGCGGTAACCCGGCTCCACGCTGTTGAGCAATCCGAAAGTTTTATTGTTAATCAGTTCCCACTCCTGGCGCTCCTTGATGCTCTCGATGCTGAGGCGCACCTGTTGCTCAAGTTGGTTGTACGGATTGTTGTATAGGTCTGATACCCGTGTGTGTACACGGACAATCGTCTGTAAAGTGTTGAGTGAATATTCGCGTGGATTCTCTTCGTAGTCGATGTAGGTTTCCGGAATGATATTGTCCTCTTCATGACCGGAAACCAGGTCTATATGCTTTTCTCCGTGCGTGTTGACGGTGGCTTTGAGGCGCAGGTGTTCATCCACGGCTTTCTGGAACTGTTCGCGGAAGTTGGGAACTTCTTTGATGATATTTTCAAGTTCGGTACTGTCGAGGGTAAAGAATACTCCCGGTGTGATGGCGCGGACGGTTACCGATGATGGTTTATCCGAGATAATATCGGCTTCACCGAAATATTCCCCCTCCGAAAGAATACCGATACGAAGGTTTTCTCCGTGAGGTCCTTTGCTGATGATTTCTACCTGGCCGTTGGCAATGATGAAGAATTTCTGGTTTTCATCTCCTTCATGAATCAGATGATTGCCTAACTCCACTTCCTCTATGATGAAACGGTTAGCCAGACGGGTAACGATCTCTTCGTCAATTTGCTGGAACAGGGGGATGCGGCGCAGAGAGTCAGCGCGGAAGGCCGGCGTTCCTTCGAAGTATTCGATTTCAATTCGTTCGGCTTTTTTCAGCTCCACTTTGGTACGGTTGACCCGATAAGTGCCGGAATCCACCTGTACCCACGGTAATAGTTTCAATAACAGGCGAGGGGTGATAGAACCCATCTGGGGTGGAGTCTTGGTCGTGGTGGCCAACTGTCTGGCCGTTGCAGTAGTCACACTGCGCTGTAAATCGTTTTTTGCCATGATGTAATGTTTTATTAGGTTGTATTCCGTAGAGACGCGCGGCTGTGCGTCGTCTTTTTATTTATTCATATAATTCAAATCCATTAGCACGTCAGTGCATCTTTACGCGTATCAGATACCCGAACCGTGAATGAAAGCGCTTTCTTCCGCTTTCTGTTGTAACACCTTCGAATTTGGTGGAACGCTTGTGGTCAGCCACACGTTACCGCCGATGACAGAACCTGCACCGATGGTGATGCGACCCAAAACGTTGGCATTGGAATAAATGGTGACATTGTCCTCGATTATGGGGTGGCGTGGCAGATTGATGGGATTGCCCTCTTCGTCGAAGGTAAATTTCTTAGCCCCCAGAGTCACTCCCTGATAGAGTAGCACGTGGTTGCCAATGATGGTGGTTTCTCCAATCACCACACCTGTGCCGTGGTCTATGCTGAAGTATTCGCCGATTTGGGCGCCGGGATGGATATCAATACCGGTTTCGGAATGAGCCAGTTCTGAGATTATCCGGGGCAGAATGGGAACGCCAAGTTTCAATAATTCATGAGCGACGCGGTGATTAAGCAGCGCTTTAATGGTCGGATAGCAGAAAATGACTTCCCCGTAGTTTTGTGCTGCGGGGTCAGCATCGAAGGTCGCTTTGACATCGGTGCCAAGCAGGCGTTTGATTTCCGGTATTTTATTGATAAATATCAGAGCGAGTTCTGCTGCCAGCTCTTTGGATTCGACACATTTATCTTGCTCCTTAAAGCAAATGCCGAAATGGATTTGTTGTGAAAGCAAATGATAGAGCCGTTCAAAATTCACCCCAATGTAATATTCCAGAGAGCGTGAATTGGAGATGGAATCCCCGAAGTAACCCGGAAATACAATGGCCCGAATCAGTTCGACGATTTGGTTGATTTTCGTCACCGAGGGTAATGGGCGGTCGTGCTTGGGGATATATTCGTATTCAGGTTGAGAATGATGTGACAAGAGACGCACATTTTTCTGCAACACGCTAATTGCATCAATATTTGTCATAACGTAGCGAAGTAATGTTGGATTTGTGAGTCGGGAGAATGAGGAAACGGGAACGTCCGGGATATTTATTTGAATTTCAGGAACCGGAGTTCCGGGAAAAAGAGTTTAAGCCTTTTCCCGAAACAGTTCCTACAACAACAAATCTAAACATGCTTATTTAACCCATAACTTATAACCCGTGATATTTTATTCGTTTTCAAACTGATAAAGGAGTGTGGATAGATAACGCTCTCCGGTATCAGGCAGAATAACTACGATTTTCTTTCCTTTGTTTTCAGGACGTTTAGCCACCTGAATGGCAGTGAAAACGGCGGCACCGGCAGATATTCCGGCCAGCAAACCTTCTGTGCGGGCCAGTTCGCGACCGATTTGAAGTGCATCTTCGTTTTTCACCTTAAAGATTTCATCATATACGGTAGTGTTGAGCACGCCCGGAACGAACCCGGCACCGATTCCCTGGATTTTGTGAGGTCCCGATTTACCACCCGACAAAACCGGAGAATCGGCCGGTTCAACAGCTATTACTTTCACTTGTGGATTCTTTTGTTTGAGCACTTCCCCCACACCGGTCACTGTACCGCCGGTACCTACTCCGGCGATGAAGATGTCCACTTCACCGTCCGTATCTTCCCATATTTCCAGGGCAGTGGTTTTGCGGTGGATAGCAGGGTTGGACGCATTCTGGAATTGTTGCGGGATGAAGGCGTTTTTGTATTGAGCCTTGAGTTCCTCGGCCTTTCGGATAGCGCCACCCATGCCTTCGAAGCCGGGAGTCAGCACCAGCTCGGCACCCAACGCCTTGAGAATATTGCGGCGTTCGATACTCATCGTTTCGGGCATGGTCAGGATTAATTTGTAGCCTTTGGATGCCGCCACGAAAGCCAACGCGATGCCGGTATTACCACTGGTCGGCTCTATGAGTACAGTGTTTTTGTCGATAATCCCTTTCTTCTCAGCATCGTCAATGAGTGCAAAACCAATACGGTCTTTGACACTGCGTGCCGGGTTGAACGATTCAAGCTTGCCTATGATGGAAGCTTCCAGTTCGTACTTTTCTTCAATTCTGGTCAGTTCGAGCAGGGGAGTGCGACCGATGAGGTCTGTCAGTTTTTTTGCAATATTAGCCATGATTGTATGTGTTTAATGTTGTAATCTTTTGATACTGCAAAGGAACGGGAAATGGCGAAGGGGATAAATCCCACAATCAGGGCATTTCTCTACCTTGTTTATGGGATATTGATGATTTTTAGGAAAATGGAAGGTAAAGATGAGGCTAATTTTATTGCGTTAGTCGCATCCGGGCGATTGAGATACCCTCAATAACACGATTGCGCCACATACAACCGGACGGTTATATGTGGCGCAAAGTCAATTCACTTTGATGACGGCGACCTTTAGCCCGTTATAGATGTTGGGAAAAAGCGCTTCGAGGCACTGGCTGCGCCATTTCTCCTTGTGACGGGAGAGGAAGTGGTAGTGATTATGGGCCTTCAGCCCGGCACTCCACTCTTCGATTTCCGATTCGGAGTGGTTTCCCCACCGGAATGGCGAGAGATTGAGGTTGTAGCTTTTGTGTCCGGTCAGATTGATGTATGATTTGGGGATGGTGTCGAAGGTAATGAGGCTGTTGGTAAAGTTTTCGGCAATTTCCCGGAAGATAGCTTTAACCTTATACGGTTCGAGAAACTGGAGCGTGCCTTCGATGATAAACAGTACATCCTGCTTTTCCCTGATTTCATTAATCCAGTAAAAATCGAGGATATTCCGGGGAATATTGACAGAATCGTCGCCGAAGAAGAGATTGCGCAGGTTGATTGTTTCTTCAAAATCCAGCTGATACCACTTGGCCTGCCCGAAGCGGATGTGGCGGGTATCGAGTCCGGCACCCAGATTGACGATGACCGGCAGGGGAGTGGAGCTGATGTATTCACTGGTGATTTCATCCAGGATTTCGGTGCGGACGGCAATCTGGTTCTGTGTTTTCCGGTCTGCATCGAATGGTGAAAAGTCGTATTTCAGTCTATCTACAATATCAACTGCGGCGTAATCGCGGATGATACCGTTTTCGCGGGTCTCTTTGGCCTTGAAGTAAAGGTCCACCAGCAGGCTCCTGGAGACCTGCCGGAGATTAGGTACATAAGTTTTTTGTATTGTTGTTTCCATTGGAGTATATCTTAGTATCTGGGTAAATGCCATCCGGATGATATGCTCCACCAACATCGGTTATTGTTGTTGGAATTGTAACATCACATTGGCCGGAGTGCGTTTGAACGATAATTCGTTGGCCATAAATCGCATCGCCTGTTCCGTGTGCCGGAAGTAATGCTTCAGCCCGGCGCAAAGGTAGTTGTGGTCATTCGGCTCTCCCGGAATTCTAACGATGCGGTTTTTGGGACACTCCCCGTTACAAAGCTTCAGGTATTCACACTGTCGGCAGGTTTGCGTCAGGCGTTCCGCCTTATCGTTGCCAAACTGAATCTGTTCTTTTGACAACATCATCTCCGTGATGGTTTTCTCCCTGATATTGCCCCGGTTATATTGCGGAAACACATAGTGGTCGCAGGCGTATAGGTCGCCGTTCGGGCTGAGAGCTGCCGCATGTCCGCAGGTGGGGGAAAAGATGCATGTGCCGTGGGGAGCACCCGCATATCCGGCCAATGTATTATCGAAAGTGGTTACAAAAATGCGGCCGACGTCGTTGCGCACCCATTCGTCAAAGATGGCGGTCAGGAACTTGCCGTATTCCAGAGCCGGTACCGACCAGGAAGTGAGCGCAATGTCTTGCTCTTCGGGTGTCGCCAACAGCTCGGAGTCGGGTGAAAGCCTTTCCACCACCGGTGAGAACTGGATGTATTGCGCGCCAATGGATTTAAAGAAATGGTATACCTCCAGCGGGTATTTCACATTATAATCATTCACCACCGACAGGATGTTGAACTCCACTTCATGCAACTGGAGCAGTTCCACGGCTCGCACAACCTCGGCAAAAGAGCCTTTTCCTGCAATATCTTTGCGGTAGCGGTCGTGGCAATGCTCCGGTCCGTCCAGTGAAAGTCCAATCAGGAAATTATTGGCTTTAAAGAAGCGGCACCAATCGTCAGTGAGCAATGTGCCGTTGGTTTGCAGTACATTGTCAATCTGGCGGCCACGGGCGTATTTCTTTTGGTAATGCAGCGCCTTGCGGAAATAGTCAATCCCGAGCAACAGCGGTTCTCCGCCGTGCCAGGTGAAGAGCACCTGTTCGATGGGTTGCGCATTGATGTATTGCTGTGTAAACTCTTCAAGCAGGGCATCGTTCATTTTAGGAGAACTGTTTCTGGGGCGCAGTTTTTCCTTTTCGAGAAAATAACAGTAGTTACAGCGCAGGTTACAGGCAGCCCCAATGGGTTTAGCCATCACATAGACGGGATATTTGAGGGGATTGAATTGCAGCGTTTTTTTCATTCTATGTCGGGGAGTGTGGTTCATTGACCGATTAATTTATTGTCTGCAAAGGTGTTGATTTTATTTAGAAACGAAAATACCCCGATTGAAGTATTTGCGTACCATAATCGGGGTATGATGTGAATCAGCAATAATGTTCTACCGGTAGTTTTATCAGTAGTTTATTGCTTTTAATGAAGTCACGCCTTTGGCGCCTTTGATGATTACGATATAAATGCCTTTTGGAAGTTTTGATTTAATATCTTCGGAATTACCGGCTATGTTGTAAACGGAGTATTTGTCCCCGTTTTGCAGTCCGTTTACCTTGAGGATGTCATCGGCAAAATAGGCTTTCTTATCGGTAATTATAGTTTGGGAAACACCGGCACTGGTTGATAACGCTGTTACCGTACCCTCTGTGTAAAGCTTTGATAAATTCCATTTGTCTGCATTTGAAACGGATACGAACTGACCTGTGATTACACCAGCCTGGATAGCATCATCTGAGAATATACGGAATACATCGCCTGCATTATAAGTGACAGCCGGTGAGATTTCCAGTTCTCCACCGTAGATTATCGCAACCTGGCAGTAAAGTGCAGCATCTGTTGCATTACGAACTTTTGCAATCACTTTAGCTGAATTATTGATCTGTAGAATTTGTCCGTTAAAAACACCTCCATCTGATTCCAGAGTTCCGGAGATATAGGTGTCTCCGTTTATTAATCCACCAGCTTGTGTTGTTACACCGATTTCATCAGTTTCTTTAGAGCCTATGACGATTAATTTAGCTCCTTCAGCAACATTCACGGTATCTCTTGCCGAAGTTAATCTACCTTTTAAGATTAATGTACCGCCGGTTACAGTTGTGTTTCCTTTGTAGGATAAATCTTTGCCGGTAAGAGTCAGAGAACCGGATCCCACTTTCTCAATATGTACCCGGTTGGCAGTCGATGTGTAGTCGTATTGGGCATCGGAGATAACACCGTCAAATTCAGTATCTGTATTCAATCCTCCGATTTTCCAAAGACTTGGAGCTGTTCCGTTCAGAATGTTGGTCAGAGCGCCCAAAGTCGCTTTTTTACTTCCTGACAAAGCTCCGATTGAAGCCGTCTTAAGTTTGTTAACGGCGCTTATTCCGTTTACCTGAATCAGACTGTCGATGAATAGCTCTCTGTTTACCAGTCCGGCTAAAGCTGCATCCGTAGTTATCTGTAGTTCCTGAGTTGAGGTTACACTGGCTTGAGGTACCACAGTAATTTTTGTACCGCCCCATCCGCTGAAATCAGAGCCGATTTCATTGCGTTGTCCGTATGCTATCAGCTTGAGGTTTCCATTACCGGTTACTTTGCCATAGATACCCTGGTTGTTGTAGTTGGTATTTGCAATAGTAAGTTCGGCTTCGTCTGCAATGTTTACATCGTTTTGAATGGTAATTCCTTTTCCCGGTGCGGGAGCTAATGTGGCATCTTTCTCGATGAAAACTTTTGCCGTACCCAGTGCTCCTAAGGCCAACTGTGTATAACCTCCTTTCACATGCACATTTCCGGTCAGCACGTTAATGTTGTTGATTTGTAGAGAGTCAGCGGTTCCGAGGTTGAGAACGACATCTCCGGTAGAGTTGATAGCTCCCGCTCCGGTAAAGATTGAACGGCCCTTGTTGATTATCCAGTTTTTATCTCCCAGATTGATAGAGGCCGGAATCTGTATCGTTTGCGTGGTATCAACGCTGTTGAAAATTACGTCGCGGCTGTTTTGATAGGCTGTTTTAGTGGCTGTAGAGGAGAGAAAGTTGGTTTCCGTTTCATTCCACTTGTTTGATGATTTGTCAGGAGACCAGGTGAACGGGCCGTTATAGGAGGTTGCTTTCCTGAAATGCAGGGCTAAGGTTGAACCTGCAGTTGTATTGATAGTAGTCAGCGATGGAGTAGCAGTTGCGTCATAGACATAATAGAAACCATTGCTGTCAAAGCTTAACAAATCCCCTGGAGCCGCGGTATATTTCTGTCCGATGGCAGTTTCCACTTGACGGGTCTTTATCACATTTCCATCCGGGTCAACTGCATTTACGTTTACATTGGAATTCCCGACAAAAGGTTTATCCTCTGTGATAGAGATGTCATCTATTGAAGCCCATTTGTACGTGGTGAAGAAGTTAGCTGAAGCTGAACCGATAGTATTGATTAACCAGGAAATATTTGATGCATTGGCATCGAGGAATGGCAGTCCGGTTCGTTCAAACACGGCGTCACTACCTGCTACAAAGTTGGGGTTGCCCAGTTCGGAATATGTACCTTTCTGTGCTTTCAATGAATAGGTTTTAGTCCCGAAATTTACCTCTACCTCCACTTTAAATCCTCCTTCGGTTGAGGAAATGGCCGGAGCTTTATCTGCTGAAATCATGTAGTTTTTAGTCGAGTCCCCCAATGTTACGAATTTCAATGGAAGCCGGGGAACCCAGGCTGTTCCAGCACCTGCACTGGAGCGGTCGCCGCCAATCCCGAAAATGGGTCGTTTGTTTGAGTCCGTGAAATAGAGGTATGATCCTGTCCCGGAGCCTGTGCTCCAGTTGCGATAAAGAAACGATATTTTGAGGATGCTGGCAGAAATAGGAGTTGCCACCAGTTGATGATACATGGTACGCCCACTTCCTTTGGATATCGTAGTCGTTCCTCCGCGCAACTCCAGATTCTGGTTGGCTGAATTAATATTAAAACCGGTTGGGAAAACAGCATTACCGCTTGCGTCAACGGTGTTCCAGTCTCCGGCTGTTTCAGTCGCGAAATTCTGGGAGTAGTGGTCAAACAGGAATGTGTCGTTTGCCGCTACCAATCCGGATGTGATGGCCGTAGCCACCAGATAAGTAAGAATTTTCTTCATAAATAATTGCATTGAAATAATTAAGAAATAAATGCTCTATCGCTTCGAAGCAGATAAGATAGAATCAACTTTAGAACTTGTTTGGGTAGGGAAAACGAATAGAAAGGAAATCCCCAGAAAACAATCTTTTTTATACCTTAAAACCTACTGTGTCATGGTGCCGTACAGCACCTGCTTTTATGTTAGTGACACAAAGTTATGTCGGATAACATATTATTGTAATACCCTAAAATCGGGATATTTATACCCTCTTTTAGTGATAAGTCGATGTTTATGTACCATGATTCCGGTAGGAGAATGCCCGGGAAAAATCATTATAAAAAGGATGGTGTCAAAATAGAAAGGGTGAGAACGGACTGGATTTGGTGGAATTGCATTTGAGGTTGGCATGGTCGCAGAAGAATTCGGCATGGTAGCAGGAGGTTTCAGTGCTGTCGCAGCCTTATTCGGGTCGGTAGTAGTTCAATTCGGCGTGGTCGCAGCTCTACTCTGGACGGTCGTAGAAGAATTCGGCACGGTCGCAGTAGGTTTCGGTGCGGTCGCAGCCTTTTCGGCTCGGTAGTAGTTCAATTCGATGCGGTCGCAGCTCTACTCTGGACGGTCGCAGAAGAATTCGGCATGGTAGCAGAAGGTTTCGGTGCGGTCGCAGTCTTATTCGGGTCGGTAGTAGTTCAATCCGGCGTGGTCGCAGCTCTACTCTGGAAGGTAGTAGAAGAATTCGGCACGGTCGCAGGAGGTTTCAGTGCGGTCGCGACTTTTCCGGGAGTGGTCGCAGGATTACCAGAGCCGGTAGAATATTACCGAAAGATTCTCAATGAACGAGTCTTTCAGGTGTACGCCACCTCTTTCGCTTAAAGATAAAGAGGGGAGGACCATTCTGAAGGTCCACAAAAAAGGCTCTAAGCAAATCCCTCATTGTATCTTATCCGTAAAATCCGTGTTGCGTAGCATACGTGCCATTCGGCATGCACAGAAAGAATACTTCTCAAAAACAAAGGGAGTGCGATTCACATCGCACTCCCTCACCCAACATACATCAAGACATCACTTCCTGTGCACTATTGACATCAGGAGATGGTTTGATTTATTCTTATTATCTTCTTCTAAACGAATTGTCTTTG
>JAUZOF010000114.1 GCA_030706585.1 Bacteroidota bacterium | reverse complement strand
CCCACAAATTGGTTGTGCGCATCATAAACGCGTGAGCCGATAATGCGACTCAGGTAAAAGGTTGTGAAAGATGTCATGAAGTCACCTCCTTGCGTTATGACTCAGCAGGAGGTTACGAAGAGGTAATTCCCCGGCTAGGTCAGGTTAGTAATATGAATATATGTGCCGGGTCTCCGTCCATTTGGAATAAAGATTTTTATTTGCGGTGCAAAAGTACTACTTATTTTCGCAGATTCAACCATGAAGGGCTGTTAACGTTTCAATATTCGCTTGAAGGATTGAAGCGAATTGCTTTAAAAGTTATTGAACAACCTGATAGAAAAAAGTGCCAAAACGCAAAGGAGTTTATATTCAAACACAGCCCCCTCGCATTCTGGCGCATTTATATTCAATTCAGGCTTTAAAGGCAAACTCTAACTACATCTGCATTTCTTCGATATCAAATCCGGGAATACAGAAAGTAAAGCTCCACTAATTTCCCATCCATTTCTTAACGATCAACAGTATGTATCTTCCCGGTAAAGGCAAGCAGTTGTTCATAAGTAGGGAAACCTTCACTATCCCCCCTGACCAGTGTGGCCATGGCTCCGACACCGTTAGCATAATCACCGGCCTCTTGAATGTTACATCCCTTCAGGCGGCTACTCAGATACCCGGCTGCAAAACCATCGCCCGCCCCTACGCTATCTTCGATTTTATCAACAACATAACCCGGCACAAACTGGCCGACAGTTCCATCTGACACCATACACCCTTTTTTACCCAGCTTTAAAGCAATCTCACCGATACCCATACCGTGGAATGCCTTCAGTATTTCAGGCACGTCGGTTGTTCCCAATAACAAATCCGATTCATCAATGCCTGGAAAGAGAATATCGGTTTCCTTGCATATTTCCAGAATCGTCTTTCTGGCTTCCTCCGCTGTCCATAATTTAAGACGGATATTCGGGTCAAAGGAGACCTTTACACCGGCTGCCTTAGCAATACGAATCGCTTCAAAGATTGTCTCTCTGGCCGACTGGCTTATCGCAGGGGTTATTCCGGTAAGATGCAATATTTTTGCGCTCTGAATATACTCTTTATCCAAATCGGCCGGACTCATAAAGCTGGCAGCCGAATTTTTCCGGTAATAATATACGTTGGGATTTACATGTTCAAAAAGCTCTTTGAATAAAAGACCGGTCTGATGCTCCGGATCTTCAATCACGCGGGATACATCGACACCCTCGCCCCGTACCATAAACTGAATGTAACGGCCAAATTCATCGTGGCCAACCTTTGAAAACCAACCTACTTTATGTCCGAGCCTTGCGAGGGCAATCGCCACGTTTGATTCAGCTCCGGCTATCGACTTGGTGAAATTGTGAATGTGCCTCAGGGGACCTTTATCTCCCGGACTAAACAACACCATTGACTCTCCGAATGTGATGACTTCCAAGCCTGTAACCTTTTGATTTTCCATACTCTATTTCTATTCAGGGTTAAATAAAACAATCGCACAAATACCCAATTGCGCCGAATGCAAATCTAGCCGCTATTTTAGGAAACTTATCGTCTGAGCGTATTTATAATGTGCATTAATTGAGACAATTGACAGAAAACACAAGGACAGCAAGTTATTTAACTCTAAAAACAATTATTTCGCTATTTGCCGGATTACAATCACCCCCACAAAACGCTGATTCATCATAAAGAATACGGAAAACAAATCACACCAACGGATCACCCTCCCTGGGAATTTGTATAGGGATTATTTCAGTCTCTTAAATAGTCGGAGATTTTGTCTATCTTGGGGTCAATATTCAATCATTTTAAAGAATACACAACACATGCAAACGATTATACCGGAAGAGATCAAGCAACGAGCTCAACAGCTATATCTTGGCATTTCTAAAAAGAATACAGGAAACACCCCGATTACCCTGCTTCACATTGCAGACGAATACACCATTCTGGTGACTGGAAGTGATATTGCTGTCGAATCCACATGGCTATTGAATATCGGCTCACAGCTAACGTCCAGATCTTATTTCAAACATAATTCTCCGACACCGGATGAAGTGGAAAATGCCATTCAAGTAGTGGAAGATGAGATTATGTCAATACGCAAACTCATCACGGAAAGCTCCAGACTCTTTACATCTGATCCTGAGATCGGAGAAATTGCCCGTTTGACGAAATCCGCCACAAGTGACTCCGGAGATTTACTTTTACGAGAAGATATGGAGCATCTTTTTAACCGATTAGCGGCTATTATCACCGGTCGCCCGACAAGCCAGGACATATTACCAACTACAAATACATTTGCGGCCACTCTGCTCATCCTTCGGGAGGTAATGCACCATATTGGATTTGAGGATATTGTTATTCTGGAGGAATAAGGTTGGGGCTGGATGATCAAGATGCAGCTTTCCTCTAAAAAGCAAAAAGCGGCACCTCTTTGGGCACCGCTTTCATCGTTATTTCTGCAGTTCTTTATGAAAGCCGGAGGATTTAAACATTATCGCAGATTGAATTTCACCAATTCATATCCGTTACTTCCCGCATCCTTTTTGCTGACATAAGAATAGATACAACGATTGTGAAACCTGAAAACAGCCGGATTGATTTTCAACTCATAGCTATCGGAGACGAAACTGGATGAAGCAATCCTGACGCCTTTATGATCATAAGTGTAAACATCAAATTTATTCGACCCCTCTTCGCGGGTAAAGCGGAACAGAAGAATATTATTATCCTCATCAATCATCATTTCCGAGAAGTAAGGCAGATGGTCGGGGTAACTGGCGGGATCCCTGAATTTATAGAGCTGTGCCTTATATTGGTAAATATATTCGTTCCAATACTCCTTGTTTTTGTCGGATTTCAGCACATCGTCCTCTAGCTTTTTCAGTTCCCGGACCGCTTTTTGGTAATACTCCTCCCGATCTTCTTTGGTAATGACTTCCGGCCTGATGTCAGCCGTAAATTGTTTTATTTTCTGCCCCTGGGGATTATACACTGTGATTTGCCCGTTCGAAGGATTGGCTACGATAAGACTTCCATCCGTTGCAGCAGCAACCCTCACCCTGAAATACATATCGTGTGAGAAAGGCAGTGAACAGCCAATAACAGGAGGTTTATATGAAGTTGCCACATGGTATTTGCCCTCACTATCGATTTCACCTCTGGAGTTGGGCGTAATGACAATACTTGCGTTATCCTGATTAGGTTGTATTTCAGAAAAAATCTCCCTCTCTACACCAGTCCTAAAGTCCAGAATCCGAACAGAAGTCCGGTTCTGTTTGCCGACACAAAATCCGACAATAGCTATTTTGCCGCCTTTTAGCGGATAGGTATTGAGCGGCATATACTTCAGAGTAATCGTTTTCACCCAATTGCCATTCAGGTCGAAGAAGTGCATACGGCCATCCACGGCAGTGGTATATACACATTTCCCGTCCAGTATTCCCTGTACGGTGGGCTCATAGATAAAGTCACAAGGCTTCTTTCCCCCTTTCTTCCCGAAGGTCTTTACAAAATTACCCTGCTTATCAAACTTGCAGATCAAATGCTTTGTGCGCAGACTCATAAAGACAGAACCATCGGGCGCAACCACCATACTGCGCACAACTCCGCGGCTTTTAGCTGGCTCGGACTGACTGGCGTCCGGGAAAAGCTGGTTCAGGTCAGTATGCTTTGCGTAAGCCGCATCGGGCACTAACTGTATCTCACCATCTTTGTACATGGAACTCCGATGTTGCGCCTGTACGGACAGCGTCAATACGATGAGAAATAAAAAAAATAGTCGTTTCATATGAGTTTTATTTAGCCTTAAAAACTACTTCACCTGAATTAGTTCATTCAATATCCCCTTTGCCTTTTCACAGTCCTCCTGATTTGCAAACGAGAAGACATTCATTTTCAGCTCGCTCTCCTGCCCATTGACAACAGACTGTACAGATTTTTCCTCCTTCATAGAAATCAACAGATTGTGGAAACCGTCAAAGCCTGAAGATACTTCACGGATATCCTCAAGGGAATACTTGAATCGATTTCCATTATTATCAGACCGATTTATTATCCCCTGTTTATCAATCTGCACATCAGACTGATAAAGCGACCTTTTTAGTATCTCTTTCAATTCGGACAATTTCTCGTCTTTTGTCTGCCCTTGCATTATAGCAGGAAAAGAGATAAGCATCACCAGAAAAATCCCTTTTACGTGATTCATAACATACTATTTTAGTTGGTTGAACATTCAATCACTTTCCCATCTTCGTCAGTAACCGTGGTTATAATCATATTTTCCTGCCAGGCGGTATTGGCGTCCACGCCGTTACAGAGTTCGTATTTCAGTACCGCCTCCTGTGTCGGATGGAATTGCTTTTCCGTTTTTTGAGGCCAGAATTGCCAACACACGATGATGGGTAATAAAACGGCAGCTATTTTCAGCCAAAAGGAAATGGTGACGCGGGGCTGTTTGGCCGGAGCTTTATTTTCGGGGAAATTAAACACGGGAACCTGTTCCGGGATTGCTGCGGTAAAGTTTATCATTTCCGAAATCCGCAGTGAATTTCGCGCCTGCTCCTCATAACGGCGTTGGCAGTCGGGGCAATGAGACAGATGCTCCTCACATGCAACCATCAGTTGCTCATTCATTTCACCGTCAATCAGCAGTTGTATCTGTTCATTTGTTAAGCATTGCATCGTATTGTCCTTTCAATAATGGTTTAAGTTTATCTAATGTCCTCGACAGGGTTTTCCCTACAGAAGTAAATTTCACGCCGCTGATCTCTGCTATCTCCTTGTAGGAAAGCCCTTCCGAATAGAGTATAATAATCATGCGTTCGTGTTCTTCAAGCCGGGCTAAAGCTTGTCGGATGACTGACTTTTGTTCGTCTTCTTCATACTTCCGCATCACACATTCATTATCACACAGGGCATATACTGAAGCGTCATCAATAGAATAGGTCTCCTGTCTTCTACCTGCAATATTTATGCATTGGTTAGTAGCCACCTTATAAAGCCAGGTTTTCGGATAATCCATCGTTCGTTTTGCCTGCATTTCCAGAAACAGCTTCATAAAAACCTCCTGTACAACGTCTTCTATCTCCTGCCGATCTGAGATAAATTTCGATACCAGACGAAAAATCATGGTATAGTGTTGTCGGTATATGTCGTCAAACTGTTTCAAGTGAAAGCGTTTTTCTATATTGACACGAAGCTATTCGGTTTTGTGACACTAAAGTCCATCTTTTTGCCAGATAAGTATTAAAGTAACAATTTTCGTTAGTACTAAAGATATTCAGAATGCAATATTCTTGTGAATATACAGGTAGCTTGCTCCGTTGATGCTCTACTGTTGTTCCGCTGTTGATAAACCTATATTCCATAGTCTTCCCATATATATTTCATACATATCCCATACTTATTCCATACAAATTAAGGCATGGATTATCTATTGAACAACTATAATTTGAGATTGGGGGGCTAATTGATTATTAGCATAACAATAACGGAGCAACCATGTAACAAGAGCGGAGCAAGCCCGAACCGGCTTCCAAATAAAAAAGGAACCTCAGCATCGCAAAGATTCC
This sequence comes from Bacteroidota bacterium, assembly GCA_030706585.1. Classification (GTDB taxonomy): domain Bacteria; phylum Bacteroidota; class Bacteroidia; order Bacteroidales; family UBA7332; genus CAXXIC01. Next base: position 4,503 of record JAUZOF010000114.1, on the reverse strand, counting down.
TTTTTTATCTCTTTAGTCAAACAGACTCAACTGCCGTTCCAGCAACTGAAAGGTCTGACGGTGATAAGTAGTTGCGCCATGTTCGGCAATGGCCTTACGATGCGCTTTGGTGGGATAGCCCTTATTCTTATCCCAGGCATATTGCGGAAATTCTTCGTGCAGTTGCATCATGTAGTCGTCACGGTAGGTTTTGGCCAAAACGGAGGCAGCAGCAATGGAGAGCATTTTCCCATCCCCTTTTACAATGCAGGTGTGAGGTATCTCCGGATAATCCTTGAACCGGTTACCATCTATCAGCAAGTGCTCCGGACGCACCCTGAGCTGCTCCACCGCCCGGTGCATGGCCAGAAACGAGGCATTCAGGATATTAATCTCATCAATCTCCTGAGGAGAAACTATCCCCACAGCCCAGGATATAGCCTCCCGTTCAATCAACGGACGAAGTTCGTAACGCATCTTTTCTGTCAGCTTTTTAGAGTCATTAAGAGCCTCACAGTGAAAACCTTCCGGCAAAATCACAGCAGCGGCAAAGACAGCTCCGGCCAGACATCCGCGTCCGGCTTCGTCACATCCGGCTTCAATCCGGTCTTTTTCTAAATAGGGCAGCAACATATCGTGTAAGGTATAAAAGGAGTGAAATCGAAAGCGAAAGTACTATATTTTGAAAAAATATTCACGCTAACGACAATCACAATCGGATATAATGTATAATTTTGCAGTCCCAATCGAATAAATATACGCTATGAGTATCAAATCAGAAAGATTAAATGTCATGCGACGCCTGGTTGCCCAACATGAAATCGAAAACCAGGATATGCTGCTTGCCCTTCTGCGCGAAGAGGGCTATGAAGTAACTCAGGCAACCTTATCCCGAGACCTGAAACAACTGAAAATCAGCAAGAATCCGAACTATGCAGGAATTTATGTATATATGCTACCCAACAATATCCGGACCATTGACATGCCCCAACGGCAGACGATAAATTATGAATTCATGGCTGAAGGATTTTTGTCGATCGAGTTTTCGGGCCAATTGGCCGTGATGAAGACACGTCCGGGACATGCCAGCGCCATCGCTTACGAAATCGACACCAAAGCGCCGCATATTATCCTGGGGACAGTAGCCGGCGATGACACCATCCTGATTGTTCCGCGGGAAAATATCTCCCGACGACAGATCATGGAGACTTTGGGTATGTTTATCCCCAACTTGAAATAAGACATTTTATTAACCACAGACCCACGGAGATTTTTCACAGGAGCTTCCCTGCGTTAAAGATCCCTCGTGCTTCATTATGGTTTCGAACTAGAATACAGGTAAAAAAAGAAATGAGCCAAATGATTAAAGTAATGGTGGCAAGCGAGAGCCACATTCCGTACGTACAGATTATCCTGGACACAATTGAAGCGGCTGCGAAAGTACGCGGAACTGGTATCGCAAGAAGAACCAACGAATATATTGAACAAAAAATGCGCGAAGGTAAAGCCATCATCGCGCTGGCCGGAGAAGAAATGGAATTTGCAGGATTCTGCTACATCGAAACGTGGGGCAACAAACAGTTTGTGGCAAACTCAGGATTGATCGTGGTGGACAAGTTCCGCGGTAAAGGCCTGGCTAAAGCCATTAAGAAAAGAGCGTTCGACCTAAGTCGTGAAAAATATCCGAATTCCAAAATATTCGGTCTGACCACCGGTGTGGCTGTAATGAAAATCAATACCGAACTGGGCTACCGTCCTGTTCCCTATTCCGAACTGACCGATGATGAATCCTTCTGGAAAGGTTGCCAGAGCTGCGTAAACTACCCTATTCTGGAGAGCAAAAACCGCCGCTTCTGTATGTGTACCGGAATGCTTTTCGATCCGAATGACTTGAAGAAAAAGGATATTCTGGACGATATTGATAAAGACATTATAATCGAATAATAATCACAACATCACTATAGTATGAAAGAAAAAGTATTATTGGCGTTTAGCGGCGGACTTGACACTTCATTCTGCGCTAAATATCTGACTGAAGAAAAAGGGTACGAACTTTATACAGCGATTGCCAATACCGGAGGGTTCAGCGCTGAAGAGTTGAAAGCAGTAGAAGAGCGCGCTTACAAACTCGGCGCTACCAAACACTTTACGCTTGACGTTACAGAAGAGTATTACGAAAAGAGCATCAAATACATGGTGTACGGCAACGTACTTCGCAACGGGACTTACCCTATTTCGGTAAGCTCAGAGCGTATTTTTCAGGCGATTGCCATTATCAACTGTGCCAAAGAAATCGGCGCCGATTACGTGGCTCACGGTTCTACCGGAGCAGGTAACGACCAGGTTCGTTTTGACCTGACTTTCGAAGTTTTGGCTCCGAATATTAAAATCCTGACTCCGACCCGCGATATGGTGTTGACCCGTGAATACGAAATCAACTACCTGAAAGATCACGGTTACGAAGCGGATTTCAAAAAGATGGAATACTCTATCAACAAAGGTCTTTGGGGAACCAGCATCGGTGGTAAAGAGACTTTGAAATCTGACCAGACTCTTCCTGAAGAAGCTTATCCTTCACAAATGACCGCTACCGGCACCGAAACACTGACTATCGAATTCGAAAAAGGTGAAATCGCGGCTGTTAACGGTGAGAAATTTGAGAACAAAGTTTCGGCTATCCAGAAAATCGAAGAGATTGCAGCGAAATACGCTATTGGCCGTGACATGCACATCGGCGATACCATCATCGGTATCAAAGGCCGTGTAGGTTTCGAGGCAGCAGCACCGATGATTATCATCAACGCGCACAAAATGCTGGAAAAACACACCCTGACCAAATGGCAGCAATACTGGAAAGACCAGTTGGGCAACTGGTACGGCATGTTCCTCCACGAATCACAATACCTGGAGCCGGTGATGCGCGACATGGAAGCATTCCTGCAAAGCTCTCAGGAAAACGTAACCGGAAAAGTAATCGTTAACCTGGCTCCTTACCGTTACGTATTGGTAGGAGTGGATAGCCCGTTTGACCTGATGAAGACCGATTTCGGTGAATATGGTGAGGTAAACAAAGCCTGGACGGCTGACGATGTGAAAGGATTTACCAAAATCCTGGGTAACCAGATGAAGATTTACCACAACGTTCAGAAAAGAAACGGTAAAGAATAGTCTGAATTTATCTTGTTTGAATAAGACACAAAGGTCGATTTAGTTGCAGATTACCACGAAGAAACCTATTGAGGAAATATCCTCAAATATTTGTGGAATTCTCTACATAGAAAATCACGCCACGAGTTCACGAATGAAAGAATTCGATTTAATTCAATCGAATCACACCAATCTTTTTCATGTTAGAAAAAGAGAGAAATTATCCTTTTTATTCGTGGATTCGTGGCAATAAAACACACCTTTGGACAAATATAATCCGATTAAGTTTGAGAGAGAAAAGACTTCAACGTGAGCGGAAGACTATCGAAAAGATGATGCACATCTTTTGCAAGTCAAAGCACAATCACGGAAAACAACTTTGCGAAAAGTGCCAGAAACAGTTAGATTACGCATTTCAGCGGATTGACCACTGCCCTTTTAAAGAGAAAAAACCGGCCTGCAAGAAATGCAACATCCATTGTTATAAACCGGATATGGCTCATGCTACCCGGGAAATCATGCGTTTTTCAGGACCACGAATGCTCTTCTATCATCCGATTCTGGCAACGTGGCACATGGTTGATTTGATGCGTTTTTGAATCGTTGAATCTCATTTTCCTTAATGCAAAAATAAAATGATAAAAACCGGAATCATAGGCGGTGCAGGCTATACGGCCGGAGAGCTGCTGAGACTTTTAATCAACCACCCTGAGGTGGAAATCGTATTTGTAAACAGCAGCAGTAACGCCGGTAACAAAATCACCGACGTTCACTCGGGACTGTATGGTGAGACCGACCTGGAATTCACCGACCAGATGCCTTTTGATAAAATCGACGTGCTATTCCTTTGCATGGGTCACGGAGATAGCCAGAAGTTTATGGAAACGAACGGAGCTGAACTGCCTGCTTCGTTGAAAATCATTGACCTAGCAAATGACTTCCGCCTCAAAGCTGACGGCAATAAATTCATCTACGGTCTGCCTGAACTGAACCGCGAAGAGATTAAGAAAAGCCAGTACGTAGCTAATCCGGGCTGCTTTGCGACTTGTATCCAGCTGGCATTGTTGCCATTGGCTAAAAACGGTTTGCTGAAAGGCGAAGTCCACGTCAACGCCATTACCGGTTCTACCGGAGCGGGGGTGAAACCGGGTGCTACCAGTCACTTCAGCTGGAGAAACAACAACATCTCCATCTACAAACCGTTCAAACACCAGCATTTGCCTGAAATCAAGCAATCGTTGGCTCAGCTTCAGGCGGATTATGACGGTGCGATTAACTTCATCCCGGTACGGGGTGACTTCCCCCGTGGTATTTTCGCCTCTATCTATCTGGATTGCGAACTGGAAGTTGCAGACATTGTTCGAATGTATGAAGAGT
>JAUZOF010000113.1 GCA_030706585.1 Bacteroidota bacterium | reverse complement strand
GGCAACAACCACACCTTCTAATTACAGTGGAAATGAACATATTTATGCCAATGAGATTGAGAACAGCTATTATGCTGTTATCGCTCCGGCAAATATTTACACGACATACGCATCAGGATATTCTAACCACTATCAGTTGTGGAAAACATCTATAACTGATCATACAGGTAATTCCAACGGAGCCGTAATGGCTGTCAATGCAGGAACAACCTATGCTTCGATATATAAGCGGGCGGTACCCCTTACGGCAGGCAAGACGTATCAGTTTTCTTTTTGGCTTTATGTTGTAAATCCCAATGCAAACCTGAATGTTAATATTATAAGCCCTTCCGGAAATTCAAAAGTTGCATCCAAATCGGCTACCGGCACTCTAGGGACGGCAAGTAGTGCATGGGTGCAATACTCTGTTGATTTCAACCTTCCGACAGGTTACACAAGTGGCACCTATTACCTGGACGTGTCAAACAATCTTATATCTGACTCAGGCAACGACTTTTACATTGACGACCTGCTTTTTCAGGAAGTCACCAACGGCAACTCGCCTGTGACAATTACCAACCCTGCCCCTGAGCCTATAGCCGGAGCAGACGTAAGCTCCAGTAATACTATCTCTATTTTGACGAATGACAAGTTGTCAAACGGAACAACCCCCGCAACAAAATCTAATTCGACTGTAAAATTATTAGTCCCATTAAGAGCAAATGTCTCGACTGATGGGAATACGGTCTATGTACACACTGAAGGGAATTGGGTATATAATAATAACAATGGGACACTAACTTTCACTCCAAACAGCGGATTTACAGGAGATCCTACTCCGATTGAATATACAATCACGGAAAATAGCACATCTTTCACATCTGCCCCGGCAACAGTAACTGTTACTTATACCACACACCCGACCGCCGTGGCTGATACAATCCCTGTCGTTTCCGGGTCAGCAACAACTCTGAATATTCTGGCAAACGATAAAAAATCGAACGGTAATACCCCATCTGCGAGTGAGGTTACAGTCCCTTTAATTGATAAATATGGAATTATTCAAACCGGGTCTTCTATCACCGTAATCGGGGAAGGTACATGGGCTTATGATTCCAATACCGGCACATTAACATTTTCACCAGAATCCGGATTCACCGGCTGTCCAACTCCGATTTCTTATAAAATTACTCAAAGTGGGTATTCATCAGCACCGGTTGTAGTGACGCCATTTGTCTTCTCCGTCGCGGCACAGAGCACCGACAAATCAACTCCGACTATTACCGGATCGGTAACTAAAGCTACTACAGATCAATACTCTGTTGTTGTCAATGGTATCACCTACACATACGGCGATGGCAATCTTACTTACAATAGATCCAACAATACCTGGGCCTTAACGATTCCTTCTGCCAGGGCACTGGATCCAGGCAGCTACACAGTGACGGCAATCTTAGGGAACAATCAGACCACAGGAGCCCTGACAATTGTTCCCAACTCGTGGACAGGAACAGGCACCTGGAGTACTTCGGCATACTGGTCAACGCACTCTACCCCGTCAACAAATTCGACGGTAGTAGTCACTAGCGGTACCCTGACCATTGATCAGGATGTTACGATCAAGGAGCTTACCCTGAACTCCATAGCAAATCTTACACTTGCAGCAGGGAAAACATTGACCATTAATGGCGATTTCATCGTGAAAGGTGATGGATCTTTCGTGGATCAAGGGGGAACTCTGACTGTAAACGGCACATCAAAAGTGATAAAAGGTATGGTACACGGCAAAAACTGGTATATCTCCAGCCCGCTTTCTGCTGCACAAAGCGGTGTGACAACCTCTCTGTCAGGGACTAATCACCTGTGGAAATATAATGAACCGAATGTAGCCTGGGATGAAATTACAAACGCCACGACTCCTTTTGGAATTATGACTGGCTACATTATAAATACAAGTGCAATTGACACCGTTGTATTTACAGGTGGCACATTTAATACCGGAGCTTATACAATGAACATCTACCGTACGGAGAACGGAAAAGCTAAACGGGGCTTTAACCTGGTCGGTAATCCATACATCTCCAGTATTGACTGGAATAAGGCAACAACGACCAACCTGAACCTGATTCCTACCATCTGGTATCGCGCCAAAAACACGAGCAACAAATATGTTTTCGACACTTACAATTCCGGTGTGGGAACGAATAACAACGGTTACGCAGCTGTAACGAATTATATCCCGCCTATGCAGGCTTTCTGGGTTAGAGTACAGGATGGAGCTTCAACTGGTAGTCTTAGCTTCGACAACTCTATGCGTACACATAGTACTAACAATTTCTTACGTAGAGCGCAAGTAACAGACAACCAGATACTCCGCTTACAGGTTTCAAACGGTTCGAGCATTGACCAATCCATCCTAGTCTTCAATCCGGAGTATTCCGACAGCATCGATAGTTCGGACTCGCCTAAAATAACGAACGACAATGCTGCTATTCCGGAAATATACACTGTGGCAGGAAGCGAGCAATTGGTTATTAATTGCATGAACAGCTCTTTCTCCAGCAAGGAAACACCTCTGGGATTCAAAACCGGCCAAGCCGGCTCATTTACGATCAGTGCTCCTGAGATTTCCAACATCGACCCCAACGCCTCTATTTTTCTGTATGACAAACAATTAAACACAACGCAGGACCTGACTAACGGTGAATCCTATACATTCACATCTGCCATTGCAAATACGACCTCACGCTTCTCTATTTTAATGAGTAAGGTAACGACAGGTCTCTCCCTGGTTCGCAATGACCTGGCTGCATCAATTTCGGAGGAGAACGGCAAGATAAAAGTAACCATCAAAGATCCGTCTGTTCATAAAGGCGATATCTCTATTTCCAACACCTTAGGGCAACAGCTGACCTCTGTTGCAACTACCGGAGAAACAACGATAGTTGACGACGCTCTTTCACCCGGTATCTATCTGATAACCGTTAAAGCAGATGGAAAAACCACAACAAAAAAATTGTCATTTAAATAACAAACCAACAAACGAGATTTTATGTTATTTTTGTAAGCAATACCGATCACTATCGGTGAGATGTTTGACCAAAGCAAAAATATTGTAGAGAGATGAAAATCATAGATTCAGAAAAGTCAAAAGCGCAAAAAAGGCCTTATTCTCCACCATTGATTGGAGAAGTAAAAATAGATAATGAAATCTCGGTGATTATGGTATCCAATCCGGTAATCGGGCCTGGGGAGGGAAAAGTAATGAACACCCCAGATTTCTTCAACAACGACCCATACAAATCCAATCTAGGATAATTCAAAGCGAGAGTACCAAACCGGCACTCTCGCTTTTTTTGTACTGAACATAAAACAGCATACCAAAAAGACGCCTAACGCTTAAGGATTTATAATCAAAATCCCCTGCATTACGGCGTCTTTGCGCTTGATACCATTTACTTAAATCTCCACATGAATGCGGAACGAGAAGATATTTACAGGCCCCTGGCGGTCTTTATTATAACCCGGATTCAGTAATAACTGGTAGGTTCCGGTCAGGAAGATATTCTTGCTCAATGCAGCCGAATAGTACAGCTCGGTCAGTTGCTCCCGGCTATAATTCAGGTTACCGTCACCGAGCATGAATCCTTTACCTCCCGCTTTCAGATAATCCTGGTGTGGTTTTGACAAACCGGAATTGACATAGGCAATCCCGAAGTTATCATCCGGACGACACCATTTAACCCCATCGAAAGAAAAACCTGCACTCAGGGTATTATCAATCTCTGTAAATGCCCAGGTCTCTGTCTTTCCATCATTCCATCCGGCACGGGCAAAACAGCCGATAAAGTCATTCAGCCCCTGTTCGACATTCAGCGTAAAACCATATTTAACACGACCATCCTTGTGAGTCTGATCTATATCCGGATTTACAGGTTTCTGCACAAGGCTTTCGCGGTAGCTTCCTGCGTGGGTTTTGCTGACAAAGCCCAACACTCTTACAGCTCCGGTATGGTTAATCAGATGATATCGACGTGTGTATTCAAGAGACTGAGAAATGGATTTGGCAATATTCCAGTTCATATCCGAACCGTTAGGGTCCTTTGGCAGTAGGGATGCTGCATAACGCAGCTCATCTGTTGGCGTTACATATTCCAACACCATACTCGGAGTATAACCGCGTGTATTTGCCGGATAGTCCCATGCTCCGTTATCCATCAGTGACCAGGCCATAAACTGAGTACGGGGATCATGGCTGTATTTATTATCGTCAAAATAATCCGCAATACCAATTTTACCCAACGTCACAGACAAATACTTTTCCGGGGCTTTACCGCCCAGTTGGTTTTGATCGCTCTGCTGATTTACCATTTTGTCACTGAGGGCAAAAAGCTGGCGGTAGAAGAAACGTGCCACATAAAGCTTCGGTGCAGGATCTCCTACCCGGAAAGTCTCGCCATTGGTCGCGTCCCCAATCCCCAACGCACCGGTTAACCCTGAACCACCGGCTATCTCCGGATTAAAGAACAATGAAGCTCCGTTCCACAATCTTGCTCCTAAGAAAAAGGTAGATGTAAGAGAAGTCTGTGACTCTTTTGTAGGTAAAAGGCTGTTCTCGCCGCTATATTTCACGGAAAACTTCGGTTTATTCTGACTAATGACAGTCGTTTGGGCATGGAAAGAGAAGCGGTCCTCTTTGAGCGTATCAGCCTGCTGCGCAAACGCAGTCGTAGCGCTAAACAACAATGGAAGAATAAAGAGTTTGGATTGTTTCATATACAAATCGTTTTAGATGAATTGCCGGTTTAATTTACCAGTGCAAAGTAAGTCTGATTACATTAAAGGCGCAATCCCCAAAAGTAGGGAAATATCATCATTCCCTCTCCCTGATTTTGATGACATCTATATAACAAAAAGCCTCCGGAAAAAAATCCGGAGGCCCTGGTATTTTATTTTGCTTAATGATTAAGCTCTGTCAGCGCTACCCAAAACGTTTTTGATTTTCGCTTTGTAGATTTCTTTCAGGTTGTCGCGAGCAGGACCTAAGTATTTACGTGGGTCAAACTCTTCCGGTTTAGTAGCGAATACTTCGCGTACAGCAGCAGTCATCGCGATACGACCGTCAGAGTCGATGTTGATTTTACAAACTGCAGAAGTAGCAGCTTTACGCAATTGCTCTTCAGGAATACCTACAGCATCTTTCATTTTACCACCGTACTGGTTGATTTTAGCAACCTGATCTTGTGGAACTGAAGAAGCACCGTGAAGTACGATAGGGAAACCAGGAATACGTTTTTCGATTTCTTCAAGGATGTCGAAACGCAATGGAGGTGGGATCAGGATACCTTGCTCGTTACGGGTACATTGCTCCGGAGTAAATTTGTTAGCACCGTGAGAAGTACCGATAGAGATAGCCAATGAGTCAACACCGGTTCTTTTTACGAACTCTTCTACCTCTTCTGGCTGAGTGTAAGTGTGGTGTTCTGAAGATACTTCGTCTTCAACACCTGCCAATACACCAAGTTCGCCTTCTACAGTCACACCGTGAGCGTGAGCGTATTCAACTACTTTTTTAGTCAATTCGATGTTTTCTTCGAATGAGTAGTGTGAACCATCGATCATTACTGATGAGAAACCTGAATCGATACAGCTTTTGCAAAGCTCGAAGCTGTCACCGTGGTCAAGGTGAAGAGCGATAGGCACTGCACAACCCAATTCTTTAGCATATTCTACAGCACCTTGCGCCAAATAACGAAGCAAAGTCTGGTTAGCGTATTTACGAGCACCGCTGGATACCTGAAGGATAACCGGTGATTTAGTTTCTACTGCTGCAGCAACGATTGCCTGCATTTGCTCAAGGTTATTGAAGTTGAAAGCAGGGATAGCATATTTGCCTTCAATTGCTTTAGCGAACATTTCTTTAGTGTTCGACAAGCCTAAGTCTTTGTAGCTTACCATTAAATTGAGTTTTTTAGAGTTAGAAATAATGTGCCGCAAAGGTAGTCATTTTCATTCTAATAATAAACCTCTTTTATCTTGTAAAATGATAGTTAAGCCGACAACCTGACACTTATTTTTGTGCAAATTGTGATTTTTTCAATCGCAAGGGGGCAAACAATTTCATTTTAAAGCTTGTTTTTTAGCATGCACACTTTATCTCTATTACAGGTAAATGCCCGCAATGGACATCACTGTCTGAGATAATCGAAAATTAAACCAATCGTCCGACCAGAGGGACGATTCGATTCCTAAACTTTAATAAAAACGATTATGGGTAAAATTTCAGAGGTAGTAAAACCCGGTGTAGTTACCGGTCAGGACCTGCAATTTATTTTCAAAGTAGCTAAAGAACAAGGCTTTGCCATTCCAGCTGTAAATGTGGTTGGCTCATCTACCGTCAATGCTGTTATGGAAGCTGCCAAACTGGTTAACGCTCCGGTGATGATACAATTCTCAAATGGCGGCGCGGCATACAACGCTGGAAAAGGGCTGAAACTTGAAGGACTACAGGCGGCAATACTCGGCGCCATTGCCGGAGCTAAACATATCCACACGCTGGCAGAGGCTTACGGAGTACACGTCATCCTGCACACCGACCATGCAGCAAAGAAACTACTTCCCTGGATTGACGGACTGCTGGATGCCAGCGAAAAGCATTTTGCCGAAACAGGGAAACCATTGTTCAGTTCTCACATGCTGGACCTTTCGGAAGAACCACTTGAAGAGAACATCGAAATCAGCAAACGCTACCTGGAGCGCATGAGCAAAATGGGCATGACCCTCGAAATTGAGCTCGGTATTACCGGCGGCGAAGAGGATGGTGTGGATAACAGCGGTGTGGACAACAGCCTGCTCTATACCCAACCGGAAGATGTCTATTACGCATACAAAGAGCTGAGCAAAGTCTCTCCAAACTTTACCATCGCGGCCTCATTTGGTAACGTTCACGGTGTGTACAAACCGGGCAACGTGAAACTGTCTCCAATCATTCTGAAAAACTCACAGGATTACATCCGCGAGAAAGAAAGTATTGCTGACGCCCATCCGGTAAGCTTTGTCTTCCATGGAGGTTCGGGTTCTACCCACGAAGAAATTCGTGAGGCCATCAGCTACGGTGTGGTAAAAATGAACATCGACACCGATACCCAATGGGCATACTGGGATGGTGTTCGCGCTTTTGAAGCAGCTAACCGCGACTACCTGCAAGGCCAGATCGGTAATCCGGAAGGTGACGAGAAACCAAACAAGAAATACTACGACCCTCGCGTCTGGTTGCGCAAAGGTGAAGAGTCATTGATTGCCCGCCTCAAAGTGGCATTTGAAGATCTCAATGCAGTAAATAGCATCTGATCCTTTGATTGAAAACATCTTAGCTTTTCAGGTGCCGGGCGATATTAAGTGTCGTGCTGCCGGGAAACCGGTGACGTAATAGATTAATTTAAGGGCTTATATAAAGACAACGCGGTTTCGGGGAGACATCTCTGAAGCCGCTTTCTGTTTATCCCCGTTAGTGTGTCCGCTCCGTTAATCACTTTCATCACTTAATTCATTCGGTTCAGTGCATTTCCGGTAATTATTGCCATTTTTGCATTTCAAACACACACAAAAATCCATTCAAGATGAAAAAATCATTTTCCCTGATGGCGTTTTCTTTGCTGATGATCGTAATTGGAACCTGTTCTGCTTTTGCCAGGCAATCGCACAATACCGATGACAAAACTTTCAGCAACTTCGAAACCCGTTTTCTGGATGCCTACTGGAAGCAACATCCTGCCGCCTCAATCAATGCAGGTTACGGCAAATACTATGACCGGCTCGAAATACCGGACCGTGCGGCTGTTTCCGGAAACGTTGCATTCTCCGGACGCTGGATCGACTCACTAAAAACGATCAAAGTCAACCGCCTGAATGCCAACAATCAGATCAGCTTCAAAATCATTAAAAATCAGTTAGAAAGCGACATCTGGTATCTGACCATTTTCAAACAGCAGGAATGGGACGCATCTGTCTACAATCTGGCTCCGGGCTGTGATTACATCATCAACCAGCCTTACGCTGCTCTGGATGAACGACTAAAAACGCTTTCGAAACACCTCCAGCATGCCGACCGTTATTATGCGGCTGCCATTAACATGCTGCGCCAACCAACCAAAGAGCACATCATCCTGGCAATCAGACAAAATGAAGGAGGGCTTTCCCTCTTCGGACAAGCATTGACCGATTCTATCAACGTATCTAAACTGACCGAGGCTGAGAAAAAAAATTTACAGCAGAATATAGCTAAAACGGTGACAGCAGTAAAGTCCTACGTGACACAACTAAAAAGAATCGTCGCTGACAAAAACTATAAATTCCGCAGTTATAGTATCGGCAAAAAACTATTTGCCGAAAAATTCAGATACGATCTGGTTACCGATTTTACACCCGAAGAGATCTATCAGAAGGCGTTGAAGGACAAAAAGCTCTACACCGGTAAAATGTACCGGATTGCAGAAAACATCTGGGAAAAATATTACGGCAACGAATCCAGACCAACCGACACGCTACAGGTGATCCGAAAAATACTGGCCCAGATTGAGCTGCAACATGTCCAACCGAAAGATTATTTCAGCTACCTGACCCTACAGGTGGAACTCATGAAGAAATTCATTGTCGAAAAAGATCTTTTTGATTTCGACACTACCAATACCCCGGTGAAGGTGCGGATGATGCCGGAATATTCAAGAGGCTTTTCTCTGGCCAGTGCAGAGTTCACTCCTCCATATCAGAAACAGGGAACCACCTATTTCAACATCGACGATTTGACACAATATGATCCGCAAAAGGCGGAAAGCGCCCTTAGGGAATACAACAATTACAGTTCTCAGATTCTGGCTATACACGAAGCTGTACCCGGTCATTGTCTGCAGGGAATCTACAACAATAAGAAATCACCCGATGTGGTCAGATCAGTTTTTCAGAACGGAGCCATGATCGAAGGCTGGGCGGTCTATACGCAGGAGATGATGGTGGAAAACGGCTGGGGAAATCACGCACCGGAGATGGAACTGATTCTCTATAAATGGAAATTGCGCGAACTGGCTAATGTGCTAATCGACTACGACATCCAATGCCTCGGAAAATCGAAAGAGGAAATCATCCATCTGTTAACCAATGAGTGTTTCCAGACAGAAGCTCAGGCTGCTGAGAAGTACAACCGTGCCACCGTTTCGCAGGTTCAGTTATGCTCATACTTTACCGGCACAATTGCTATAAAGTCACTACAGGATGAATACAGAAAGAAAATGGGAAGCAACTATAGTCTGAAGGATTTTCACGAGAAGTTTCTGGGTTACGGCTGTTCTCCGGTGAAATACATCCGGGAATGTATGCTGAAGTAAAACCGACATTATAACTACATAAGAGAGAATGCTTACTGCCCCATCTAATTTATATTTCAAATTTGACTTGAGATAACAATAAGAGAGCCACTAAGATTAAAATCCCGGTGGCTCTCTGCTATATAAATGGATAATGATTTCAAATCGTTTCCTGTTTCCTGTCCGAAAGTTGTTTTACCAAAAACAACATCCACAACGCTGCCGCCAGACTTACCGCCCCATAAACCGGGTCAATATGCTCCATCGACTTTTCAATATCCGGGGAAATTACCCGGTTGTATGCACTGAAAGTCATCAGCACCACCATCGCATTATTAACAATATGGACAATGATGGATGGCCAGAGCGAACGGCTCCATACAGCCAGATAGCCAAGCAAAAGGCCTAACGCCAACCGGGGCAGAAAGGAGTAAAACTCCATATGAATAAAGGCAAAGACAAATGCCGTAATCCAGACCGCAATATGAACCCGTCTCAGCGAATCAATCATCAGATTCTGAATCACACCCCGGAACAGCAACTCTTCACATATCCCCGGTAGGAAAGCCATCAGTAAGATATTCAGCAATAACACGCCATAGGAGTGCGTCTGCATCACCAGATTCATTGTATCGGCAGCCTGTTTTTCACTGCTCTTCATCCATTGTTCCAGTCCACCCAATGATTGAGGTAGTAACAGATGACTGTTCCATTCACCCAACAAGGAGATAAATCCCTGACCAAGCATCATTGCCAACAAGGCAAACAAAACAATTCCTCCGGTAGTCGGTTTATTGATTTGCAGAAATGACAATCCCTGACCCGGTTTGTATATCCGCGCTACCCATAACACCGGAAGGCCGAACGTTAGCGGAGTGGAAAG
>JAUZOF010000112.1 GCA_030706585.1 Bacteroidota bacterium | reverse complement strand
GAATCTCGATAAGATAACCTCTGAGGTGGAACATGAAATCACTGATCCACTCTATGACCTGGAGATTGAAACTGGAGAAGTAATCAGTCCGATGATATATTCTGAGAAAGAATGGTTTACCAAATACAGCGTTACCCCATTTTACCACAATGTCATGAAAGAAGGGGGCTTGTTATGAATGAAGAATATAGCCCGGAGGAATATGCTCAATATCGGATCAGTAAAGCTAAAGAAACATTGGCGGAAGTTGATGTATTGATTGAAAACGAGTTTTGGAATACATCAATCAACCGAATGTATTATGCCTGTTTTTATGCAGTAGGTGCTTTATTGGTTAGAAACGGAATCGAAACAACAAGTCATTCAGGTACACGTCAGAAATTTGGTCAGTTGTTTGTAAAAACCGGAATGATTGAAAAATCATTGGCTAAGCATTACGCTGATCTGTTTGAAAAAAGGCATAAAAGTGATTACAATGATTTCTTTGACTATGATGAAGAAGTCGTATTAAGATTACTGCCATTATCCCGAAAATTTATTGAGGCGGTAGAAGGATTACTCGACCAATAAATGTATAAGGTGTCATTGTTGTCAAAATAAAAGCCGAATCATTCGTAAAAATTGAATGATTCGGCTTTTGTATTTTAGAGGTTATCACCCAGTGCTTTTCAGCCCGCCTGAAATAGCGGTAGTAATTACCAAAAGCAGGGTAAGCAGGTATTCCGACTTCTCTGGAGAAGTGCCTTTTATAGCACGCCACTCTTTCAGCTTGCTGATTTGCAGTTGATGCAGGGTGTCGAGCGCCTTTTTACGACGATTGGCATTTTCAAGCAGACTGGTACGGCGCGATTCGGTATTTCCACCGAGCAAATCGCCCACCTGACGGGTACTTTCCTTATATTCGGAAAGAATCATCTCCATCAGTTCTTTGCGAACCTCTTCGTCAGTGACCAGAGTGGCGTACTCCTGCATGATTTCGGGATCCGAATTGAGCAGGTTCGTCTCCACCTGGATAAGGGTATAGTGCAGGAATGCCCATTTTTGTGCAAACTCCTTCAACTGGTTGAAGAGTTCGGGGTGCTGCTCCTGCAACAACTTCAATCCGGTGCCCACTCCATACCATGCGGTCAGTTTGAAACGCGATTGGTTCCAGCTGAATACCCAGGGGATGGCGCGCAGGTCGGCCAGACTGCGTTTCCCGGTACGACGTGCCGGACGCGAACCGATTTTGCTCTGTTCCAGTACGTCAATCGGGGTCGCTTCGCTAAAGAACTTGAGGAAATGCGGGTGATTAATCAGTTTCTGGTAATGCTTGAGCGAAATCTCTGCCAATTGCTCGAACGCTTTGAGAGGGAACTCCGGCTCGGCGTTTTTAAAGCGTTTTTCTCCGGCCTGCAATGCCGTTCCCGAAAGCAACATCTCCAGATTGAAGGTGGCATTCAGTAGGTTGGCAAATTGTTGCGCGATGGCTTCTCCCTGAACGGTCAGTTTGAGCTCGCCGCTCACGCTTTCCGGTGGCATACTCTCCAGGAAGCGGTGATATTTACCTCCTCCGCGGCTGATCGTTCCTCCGATACCGTGGAAAAAGCGCAACTGAATGCCGTGTTTCTCGGCCATATGGGTCAGATTCTTCTCCGCCTCGAAGATATTCCAGCGGCTGGCGAGGATTCCCCCGTCTTTATTACTGTCACTGTAGCCGAGCATAACCTCCTGCATCGGTGCCATTTGCTGTTTGTATTTCAGTGTCATCGGGTGGGAGAGGAAAGCGTCGAGAATTCGCTCCGACTCTTTCAGGTCCTCGATGGTTTCAAACAACGGTACCACCTGCAACGGCACATTGAGCATACCTACCTCACGCATGAAAAGATATACGATGAGCAGGTCGCTGAGTCCGCGCGTCATACTCACGATCAGGGAGCCGATGCCCTCGTGTCCATAGAGATCAATGTGATCTTTGAGCACACGGAAGCAAGCCAGCACCTGTTCCGCTTCATTTTCGAGCGGTTCGCCCTTTACCACAAACGGACGGTTGCTTTTCAGCTCCTCCGAGATAAAAGCGACTTTCTTCTCTTCATCCCATTCGGTAAAATTAGCGTCAGGGAATGCCGCTTTTTTCAGCATTTGTTCCAATGCCTTATTGTGAAAGTCGCTATTCTGGCGAATGTCAAGTTTAGCAAGATGGAATCCGAAACATTGCACCTGGCGTTCGAGCGGGAAGAGCCACTCTTCCACCACATGCGCGCCGCCTATTTCAGTCAGCGTGATGCGCATCAGGCGTAAATCCTTTTGCAGGTCGGCTGCGGTGCGGTAATACATCCAGTCGGCATGTCCGTCGCCGTTGATGGTATGTTCCAGTTTCAGCAACATCAGGTTGATGAACTGACGCCACGGTTCGCGGGGATTCCGGGCAATCGCTTTCTTGCCGGCATCGCCGAAATATTGTTCCAGCTCTTCAATGGTCATTTCAAGAATAGGAGGCACGTAGTTTTTCGCTTCCGAAAAACTGAAGTGCGCCGCCAGATCGAGCAATTGTTTCTTAATCAGTTGCAGAGCCTCCCGGCGATGTTCCATCAGCGTGGTCTTTGTAACTTCAGCCGTCACATAAGGGTGTCCGTCGCGGTCACCGCCTACCCAGCTACCAAAGTCTATGACCGGATATTGTTCGGGAAGAGTGAGTTTCTTTGGATTAAAACCATAAGATTTCCAGGTGAATTTCAATCTCTTATCGCTGATCTTGAGTGCTTCGGGAAATACTTTGCTGAAGTAGTGCATTACGTTGTTACGCTCCGAGCTGATGGTTGGTTTCTCCAGATACACCTCGCCACTTCGCCACCAACGCTCCAGAATGGCCTTGATACTGTCGTCGATGGTGTCTTTTTCCATCATCGTCCAGATGATATTTTCCTTACGAACGAGTAAGAGGTAAAGTTCGCGGTGAAGCTCAAGGATAGAGATGCGTTTCGCTTCGGTCGGGTGGGCGGTGAGCACCGGCATGACGCGCAGGGTAGGCAATAATGCCGCAATCTGGTCTTCACTTACGCCCTGCTTTTTCCATTTTTCGAAAGTCTCCCCCCAGGAACCGCGGATAGCATCGGCTCCAACGCGGTTTTCAATTTTTCTTCGGTTTTGTACGGAAGAGTTTTCTTCCACCAGATTCATCAGCTGGAACAGGATACTCAATGCCTGTACCAGTTTCTCATCGGGTATGTCAGAGGTAGAATCGAGATTCTCTTGCTGAGACTCTTCCAGCAGATGTAGAATCTTCGCAACCTCTCCCTCTTTCAAATCGACGAGTACCTGCTCGAAGTAGGAAATCAGAGCATGGAGGTCTTCCCTGATTTTTTGCAGGCTGTCATCTTCAATCTGTCTTTTGAGTTGAATTTTGTCAGATAATGGTTCTTTCATAAATAAATAGTCAATCCTTTTTTCGGAAAAAGTGATGTATTGTCGTGTGAAAATTTTTTCCAGACCAAAAATAGGGAAAATGGAGTAAAACGGGAAAGTATCGCGCCTTAAAACGTATTGTGTGTCGAAATATTAATTCTATAACCCTTTAAAAGGGCAATAATGGCAGTTTAAACAAAATAAAAACGATCCAGCCGGCAAAAATCAGGTAAGTAATGGCATAATAGCTGAATTTCCTGTTTTTGTGTCGCAATGAGTACATCAATGCCCAAATCAGGAATACCCCGCCCGACAGTTCCAGAAGATGCAAAGTTCGTTCCGGTACCCTCCGGTGTCCTTTTATGGCAGCCCTTTTGTCATGACTGAAGATGATTCCGCTTGCAATATTGATAATGATGATGTAGCTGAAAATAATTTGATGGATCATGATTACTTTGATGGAAAATATTTGGGACAAAATTACGAATTTCAGGTCCAATTTGATTCATTCCGGTTGCTCCGATGAAAAATGCAGGTGAATTTTCTTTTTTACTTTAAATCATGACGCAACGCCCTCTGGAGAACTGTGACTATAATATTTCGATGAGTAATTATCCCGGATTGTTCTAAAACGAATGACAGATGATTTATTGCAAAGTGCCGGAAGTAGTGTCTGTAATGGAATTTTCTGATATAGTGAAGTTCATGTCAAAAGGCAAATGTTGAAAATCAAATCAAAAAGAGAATGGTATTGTTCTGTGTTTTGCCTTGATTAGTTCATCTTTCTGTTTGTGGGTTTCCGAAAAAAACACGACATTTGTGCTGTTTTTTTAAGGGATTATAGAGTAACATCTACACTAACACTATAAAACATTAATTCAATGGCAAAAAGTGCATTACAAATCGCACGCGCAGCTTACCAACCTAAGTTGCCTAAAGCTCTTCAGGGAGCAGTAAAAATCCAGGAAGGTGCAGCTACTCAGTCAGTAGCAGACCAGGCTGATATTCAGAAACTTTTCCCGAATACTTACGGAATGCCTCTGTTGACATTCGTACCGGGTGAAGCAAAAGAAATGCCTGCTGTAAACGTAGGGGTTATCCTTTCCGGTGGCCAGGCTCCTGGTGGTCACAACGTGATCGCTGGTATCTTCGACGGTATCAAAAGCCTGAACAAAGACAGCCGTCTGTTCGGTTTCCTGATGGGTCCTGGTGGTTTGGTTGATCACAAATATATGGAACTGACTGCTGATATCATCGATGAATACCGCAATACAGGTGGTTTCGATATCATCGGTTCTGGTCGTACCAAACTCGAAGAGACTGCACAATTCGATAAAGGATTGGTAATCCTGAAAGAGTTGGGCATCAAAGCTTTGGTTATTATCGGTGGTGACGACTCTAACACCAACGCTTGTGTATTGGCAGAATATTATGCTGCTATCAACGCTGGCGTACAGGTAATCGGTTGTCCTAAAACTATCGACGGTGATTTGAAAAACGAAATGATCGAAACTTCTTTCGGTTTCGATACTGCTTGTAAAGTTTACTCTGAAGTTATCGGTAACATCCAGCGTGACTGTAACTCAGCCCGTAAATACTGGCACTTCATCAAACTGATGGGTCGTTCTGCTTCACACATCGCATTGGAGTGT
The DNA here is from genome assembly GCA_030706585.1 of Bacteroidota bacterium. Lineage (GTDB taxonomy): Bacteria > Bacteroidota > Bacteroidia > Bacteroidales > UBA7332 > CAXXIC01. The sequence goes on along the minus strand of JAUZOF010000112.1, from coordinate 5,202 downwards.
GGTCTTCAGACTCAGCCTAATATCTGTCTGGTTTCAGAAGAAGTTGAAGCGAAACAATTGACTTTGGATGACGTAGTTACCGAAATCGCAAGCGCTGTTGCTAAACGTGCTGAAAACGGAAATAACTTCGGTACTGTATTGATTCCTGAAGGTTTGATCGAATTCATCCCTGCTATCAAAAAACTGATCGCAGAATTGAACGACTATCTTGCACACCATGAAGAGGCATTCAAAGCAGTTCCTGCTGCTGAGCAACGTCAATTCATCATCGACAATATCTCTAAAGAAAATGCTGAAGTTTACGCTTCTCTTCCCGAAGGCGTTGCCCGTCAGTTGACTTTGGATCGTGACCCGCACGGTAACGTACAGGTTTCATTGATCGAAACTGAGAAATTGTTGAGCGAAATGGTTGGCAAAAAACTGGCTCAATGGAAAGCTGAAGGTAAATACAACGGTAAATTCGCTGCTCTGGGTCACTTCTTCGGATACGAAGGACGTTGTGCTGCTCCTTCTAACTTCGATGCAGACTATTGCTACTCATTAGGTTACAATGCTGCTAACCTGATCGGTGCAGGCAAAACCGGTTATATGTCATCTATCCGCAACACTACTGCTCCTGCAGCTGAGTGGATCGCAGGTGGTGTGCCTGTAACCATGATGATGAACATGGAACGTCGTCACGGAGAAATGAAACCTGTAATCCAGAAAGCTTTGGTGAAACTGGATGGCGCACCGTTCAAAAAACTGGTTGAAAACCGTGATGCATGGGCAGTTAACACTGACTACGTTTATCCGGGCCCGATCCAGTACTTCGGTCCAACTGAAGTTTGCGATCAACCGACTAAAACTTTGCAATTGGAAAAAGCTTAATAAGCTAAATTCATTCAAGCATAATATTTCAGGCTGCTTCATTCATTTGAGGCAGCCTGTTTTTGTTAGTAGTGTATCTTTATCCGGAAAAGAGGCTTGCCTCATAGCCGCTTAAGTTTGGACAACATTAATTGACATACCGTTTTGTCGGTTTTGCACTATCTTTACTCTGTAAAAAATAATCCGTTTGCCAATTCAATTCTCAAACTATGTCCGCTTTAAAATTACACGATTCAGCACATCTGGATATCTATTCGGCTCAAACCGCTACGGAGTTGGAGCTGCCTTTACTTCCAGGAATCAGCGCCGGATTTCCCTCTCCGGCCACCGATTTCGTAGATATCAGCATTGACCTGAACCGTCACCTGATTAAACATCCTTCCGCGACCTTCTTTGGTCGGGTAAAGGGGCTTTCGATGAAAGACGCAGGCATTGATGACGGGGATTTGCTGATTATCGACAAAAGCATCGAACCGACGGACGGTAAGATTGCGGTCTGTTTTGTGGATGGGGAATTTACCCTGAAACGGATTAAGATTGAAAAAGACGAGGTGTGGCTGATGCCTGCCAATGAAAAATATAAGCCCATTGTTATTACCAAAGACAACGATCTCCGCATCTGGGGAGTGGTAACACATATAATCAAGTCGCTTTGATGTTTGCCCTTATTGATTGCAATAATTTTTTTGCCTCCTGCGAGCGGGTTTTTCGTCCGGACCTGGCAGGGAAACCTGTCGTTGTTCTATCCAACAACGATGGATGCGTTATTGCACGAAGTAATGAAGCTAAAGCGCTGGGAGTCCCGATGGGGGCGCCTGCATTTCTGTATCAGCCTCTTTTTGATAAGCACAAGGTGAATGTCTTTTCCTCCAATTTTGCTCTTTATGGCGATATGAGCGGTCGGGTGATGAGTATTCTCAGTACCTATACTCCCGACATGGAGATATACAGTATCGATGAAGCATTCCTTGAGTTTAACGGCTATGATCTCTTTGATTTTCAGCAATTAGGAGAGAAGATGAAAAAACAGGTGGAGCAATGGACCGGAATCCCCATCAGTATCGGTTTTGCACCGACCAAAGCGCTTGCCAAAGTTGCGAATCGCATTGCTAAGAAGTTCCCTGAGCGTACTGGTGGCGTCTATATGATTGATGATGAAGAGAAACGCGTGAAAGCCCTCAAATGGTTGAAGATAGAGGATGTCTGGGGAATAGGACGCCGTCATGCCCGCCGTCTTCAGGAGAAGAATGTTTTCACCGCTTTCCAGTTTACGTATCTTGATGACTGTTGGGTGAGGAGAAACATGAGTGTGGTGGGACTTCGTCTAAAGCAAGAGCTCCTCGGTATTCCCATGCTTCAGCTCGAAGAGGTGCAACCCCGGAAGACCATTGCTACCACACGCACTTTCGATGGAAATTACAAAGATTACGAACTGGTACGTGAACGTGTGGCCAGCTTCGCCGTTTCGTGTGCCGGGAAGCTTCGTCAAGAGGGCTCCTGTTGTAAAAGCCTGATGGTCTTTATCCAAACCAATGTACATCGTGATGATTTAGCACAATACAGGCAAAATGTGGTGGTTAAACTGCCTTATGCGACCAACTCAACTATTGATCTGGTGAAGTTTGCAGAAATAGGACTCAAGCAGATTTTCCAGGAGGGATTTGCCTATAAGAGGGCGGGGGTTATCCTGATGGATTTTTCCAGCGACCAGGCACAGCAGCTGACCTTGTTTGAGAAGGCCAACCCTAAACATGCACCATTGATGAAGGCGGTTGACCGCATTAACGCTTCTTTCGGCTGTCAGAAGATTCGCCTGGCCGTACAGGATACCGGAAGGGTGTGGAAGATGCATCAGGAGAGGCTTTCCCCTCGATACACGACCACGATTGACGAAATTATTACCATTAATGTTTGATATAGAAGCGTTTCATTTTGCCGAATAGAAGTTTTTGTTTTCCCGACAGATAAAAAGAGTAACGGCGTTGAGATCTTCAACGCCGTTACTCTTTTGGACTGATTTATAAATATTCCGGCCATTTTACCATTTTGTCTTTCAGGTCCAGGATTTCCCCGTCAATAACAAAAGTTCCATCGCCGTTATGGTGCAAAGTACGTCGTTCTTTGTGTTCGGGATCAGTCCATACATTGACTGATTGCAGGATAAAGAAACTGTATTTACCCACCAGCGTATTGTCTGTTACCTTACATTCGATATTGGCAAAACACTCGGCTATCAGGGGTGCTCCAACCTTAAGCGCGGGCAAGGGGGTAAGGTTGAATTTGCTGAACTTATCCTCATCTTCACCTGAACAGTTTCCAATATTTACGACCGTCGAAGCCATCTCTTGTGTAGGGATGGAAATCACGCACTCCCTGGTTTTGTATAATGCTTTATAACTGTAATTCCATGGCCCTAATACCAATCCCAGCAAAAACGGGGGATTTTGTTGCAGCATGATCAGTGAACTTAATGTCATGATGTTTGACTTTCCGCGATAATGTGTTGTTACCAAAACAACGGGACCCGGCTCAATAAGCATGTGAGTCGCTTCCAGATAGAGATTGTCAATGCTTTGCATAATACTGTTTTAAAGGTGATGGATTAGGTTATTTTAGGTCGGCTGACGAATACAGCCGCATAAAAAACAACATACATTTACTTCAAATTGTTGCATTGTTGATTGAAACAATCTGTTTCTACCAGAAAAAGCCTTTTTGATTTTTCCTTCTGAATTTATCCAAACACTGCCTATTTCTCCTTTTCATAAGGATTGAACCTAAGCAGAATATCAGATTCTACACTTTTTGAATCAAAAAACAAACTTACCGGTATTGTTAATATGTCTATTTTTGACTGAACCTATCTTTTATAAATCTAATCATGAGAAAATTACTTCTACTGGGTGCGGTAGTATGCTTATCGTATGCCAATTCGGCCGCACAATTAATTGCATTTCCCGGAGCGGAAGGCTTTGGGAAATATGCAAAAGGGGCGAGAGCTTCTTCCTCCCCGACAGTTTATCACGTTACCAACCTCAATGACACGGGTACAGGATCTTTTCGGGATGCCGTGAGCGCATCAAACCGTATTGTCGTATTTGATGTGGCCGGTGTGATTAAGATAACCAGCCGGATCGTGGTTTCATCCAACATTTACATTGCCGGACAGACAGCTCCGGGGGAAGGTGTTACCATTTATGGCAACGGATTCTCTTTTACCGGTGCCAATAATACAATCTGCCGCTATCTGCGTATCCGAATGGGAGCCATCGGTGACAGCGGCAAAGATGCGTGTGGATTTGAAACAGGCAGTAATCTGATTTTTGACCACGTATCTGTATCGTGGGGGCGTGACGAAACATTTTCAATAAACGGAACTGCAAGTAATGTGACTATCCAGAATTCCGTGATTGCGCAGGGTTTGTTGAGCCATTCAGCCGGAGGACTGATCCAGACTGACGGAGGAGTGACGCTTTACCGCAATCTCTATGTGGATAATGATACCCGCAACAACAAAATCAAAGGAGTCAATCAGTATGTAAATAATATCGTTTACAACTGGTCATCGGGCGCTTATCTGATGGGGGGAGAGTCTGAAGGACAATCTTATGCCAACTGCATCAGTAATTATTTTATCAATGGGCCGGAAAAATCGGTGCCGGCATTGAGTGGTGCTAATTCAAACTTTCATATCTATGCCGATGATAACTGGTGGGATAAAGACCGCGATGGTTTGCTAAACGGGTATCTCGTTCCCCAGTCAGAGTATAGCGGTGGCCCGGATTTCCAGGCTTTACCCTATGCTTACCCTCTTTTGCCGGTATGGCCGGCTATCTCATTGACTGATTCGCTTTTACCTTCAGTTGGGGCTTCCTTGCCCTATCGTGACTTAATTGATTGCTATGTGGTGGATCAGGTTAAATCATTCGGAAAGAAAGGCGAAATTATCACCAACGAAACTGAAAATCCGGTGGGAACACCTGCTCAATGGAATATGTGGTCCGGAACTAAACGTGCCGATACTGACAACGACGGAATTCCTGATGCCTGGGAGATTGCAAACGGTCTGAATCCAAACTTGGCATCAGATGCGGTGGCGTATGCTTCAAACGGATATCTGAATATCGAGAATTATATTAACAGCATCGGAAAATCCTATTCACAGGATTTCCTGCGGGCTCCCTTATGCCTTGTAACTGATTCTGTTACACAGAATAGTGCCTTTTTATCCTGGTTTGATTTTACGGAGAGAGAACAGGGATATAGCATATAGCGAAAAGTAAATGGAATCTTTACTCAGTTTGCCCGCACAGGGATGAATGGAAATATGTT
>JAUZOF010000111.1 GCA_030706585.1 Bacteroidota bacterium | reverse complement strand
TATTTCTTTATCATCTTTCATAATAATCCAATTGAAATAGAATAAAATCAATGATAATTCTTTATTCAAACAATCTGATTCGGTCAAAAGTTGATATAATCCAATTACATCTTATTCTTTAATGCTATTTTCTCTTTAATACATGCGGACAATCGTCCACAACCTCGTGGAAAATCCAGCATCTTGTAGACAACTGTCCAGGACCTTCAGGAAAAACCAGAGGCTTGTAGACGGTTTTTCTATATGTTTCGATAGCATAGCAAAAACATAAAACGCCCCGAATCAACTTGAAATTCGGGGCGTTGCTATCTTATTAAAAACAGAGGTTATCTCAATCGTTATTGGATAGTTCCTTTTTCCAAAGCATTTCGGTATTTCTCTCCGTAGAAATAACGCATGATGAAACCGGCATTTCCCTGAATCAACTCTTTTCCCCGTTCTTCGCCGACGAGACTTTTCAATTGGGCATCGGGAAGCTGATGTTGGTTGTGTAACGTATATACCAGCTCTACCGGGTGGTCATACATATTAGCATAGAGGGAGAAGGCTTCTGCTTTAGCCATTCTCTCGTCGTAATAAGGATTTTGCTCATCTTTGATATAATCACAGATGTCCGGATAGATACTGATGCCTGACGGTGTGACAAATGCAAGGAGATTGCGGGCAGCATCAAAGGCATCGTTTTCCGGATGGCTGTCTGTACCTAAGACACAATTAAAGAATTCAAACAGTCCGGATTTGTTTCCGAAATAGTGGATTCGCCGGTTGTCTGATTTCTTCAGGATATTCCGATAAATCTCATCGGGGATATCGTCGTTCTTTTCCAGCTTCTCTTTCAGCTCATCGCTGTATGGAAAAGTGGCCATGGAACCGGTCATCCACCATTCGTTATTGAACCGGATGAATCCTGTATTGGAAAGAGTCTGATTGGCTTTCAAAGGAGCATTCTCGGCAATTGAATCTTTGGTTGCCACAATCTCCTCTTGTGTCTCTAAGTTGCGGAAGTGATAGTTGTTTACCTCTTCACCTGTACAAAGATAGATTCCCTTCTTTTTCCGGCCGATAGATTTAACCAGTTCGTAATCGGGGTGGGCAGGCGTGAGGATTTCGCTCAGCCATTCGTTGGTGTATATTGCCAGTAGAGGGGAAGGGTGATTATGCACGAACGAGTCTTGCAAATCGTATATTTCAGCATTGGCATTTTCATTCGTTAAGTCGTTTTCTATAGCCTCCTCTTTCTCTCTTAAATCCCGATTCTGATGATAAAAGAGGTAGGAGTTCCATTGCAACCACTGCATGGCATAACGCAAACCGTAGTATTCGTTGTAACGATATTCCGGTAAATAGTATGCTTTGAATTGCTCATTTTCGGGAGCCGATTCGTACTCTTTTTCGAATAACATCAATACAGCCAGCGCTACAATATTTATTCCCGGATTGTCAGGGTTCAGCACCGAATGGTTGTATCTGCCATGCGTTTGTTGCATATAGTGCCAAAGCAGAAAACGGACATCAACCTCATTGATTTCATCTTCGTAATAATCGATTTCATCCACAGTATAGAATGGGAGTGGAGTTCCATAAAGTTCACGATGTTTACGGGTAAAGGCTTTAAACATACCGATACCGGAGATTACGTCTTCAAAATAGGCCGTAATGGCACAAGCGATTTCTTTTACATCTTCCTCCGGAAGGTCAAATCCAAATTCTGCGGACTTGAATACGTCGAGTACTTTATTGGCGAGTTGAACGTAGTATCCGTCCACCGATGTTGGTTTCGGATAAGGGTGAAACATCAGCCAGTCGTTTTGATAGACTTTGATTTTTTTCATCAAATAGCAGTTGGTGTTTTAATGTGAATTCAATTGAATGTGCAAAGATAGTCCGATGAAGAGTGTGATTCAAATTTATTTTACATGTCTGTTTGTTCGGTGAAATACCATATAGTCCATAATCATCAGTTATTAGCCATCGTTATTTTTGATTTTTATCCCTAAATCGTGGTATATACCTTTGTAGCGTAATTCATTTCCAAATTATTTGCGTTATGGAACGTCAACGAATTTCTGCTCTTCTGTTTGTGTTGCTTGCTCTTGTTTCTGTCTTTCCTATGGTATCTCCTGCCGTGGCACTCTTTTCCGGATTGGCATTTGCCTTCTGTTTTGGAAATCCATTTCCGGCATTCACCCGTAAAGGCTCCAAATATTTGCTGCAAGTGGCGGTTGTTCTGCTGGGTTTCGGCCAAAATCTGCACACCGCATTGGAAGCTGGCCGCACCGGAATAGAGATGACGCTCTTTACAGTGGTATTGGTGATGGTGTTGGGCTTTATGATGGGGCGATGGTTCCGTATCTCAACGCGTACAGCTTACCTGATTTCTGCCGGTACTGCAATCTGTGGCGGGAGTGCTATCGCAGCTGTTTCTCCGGTAGTGAGGGCCAATGAGGTGGAAATTTCTGTTTCTCTCGTGATTGTATTTATGCTCAATGCAATAGCGCTGCTTTTGTTTCCTTTTCTCGGACATTTGCTGCACCTGACCCAACATCAGTTTGGTCTGTGGGCGGCTATTGCGATACACGATACCAGTTCTGTCGTAGGAGCCGGAGCTACATACGGTGCAGAGGCGTTACAGACAGCCACTACCGTCAAGCTGACTCGTGCTTTGTGGATTATCCCCCTGGCATTTGCTTCTACCTTTGTCTTTCGGAATAAAACCAAAAAGATTGCGATTCCCTGGTTTATCCTCTGGTTTGTCGTGGCAATGGCAGCTGCCACCTATCTGCCGATACCGGAAATGGTGAAGAGTGGCATTACCTTTGTTGCTAAACGGATGCTTTCTCTCACGCTCTTCCTTATTGGTTCAGGGTTAACGCGTCCTGCCATTCGTTCTGTAGGATTACGCCCGTTAATTATGGGAATCGGTTTGTGGATTGTGATTGGAGTCGTGGGATTGATGGTGGTAATGTTTACCTGTTAAACTCTGCCCGACCGGCTCGCTCATAGAGAGCCGGTCAGTACCGTTCTTTTCTTTCCTTTGAAAATGGGAATAGTGGGTTTCCCGGTTATCGAAGGTTTCTCTATGAGCGAAACTTTCGATTCTTTAAAAATAAAACTCAGTCCGTCTATCTTCTATCACATTGTTGTAGTAATTTATCCACTTGTTGTCTGCCTGTTTCTCGTCAATTTCAATGATTGCAATAGCGGGTTGGTCGGTAGGAGCGGAGGAGAGAATGGTGCCGTCAGTTGCCGTAATCTGACTGGCTCCGGTAAAGGTAAAGTGGTCTTCGCCACGATGTTCTGTTCCGATACGATTGGCCGTTACGGCAAAGATGCGGTTCTCCAGACAACGCGTCACCATCGCCTTTTGGCAATAGGGCATTACCAGATTGGAAGGGTGAGCCAAGACTTGCATACCCTGCAATGCCAGTGTCCGGCACACTTCCGGAAATATCCAGTCAAAGCAAATCATTGCCCCGACTTTTACTCCATTGATGTCATAGACTTTTAACTGCTTATCTCCGGGAGAAAACCACAACTTCTCTTTATTGAAAAGATGAATCTTCCGGTAGGTGTCGATGACCTTGCCCTCCGAAACGATGAGCAGTGCGTTGTAAATCCTGTCATTTTCCCGTTCAATGAAGCCGCCCACGATAGTTGCTGATGTCTTTACCGAAAGCTCTTTGAGAAAACGCGCGGTTTCTCCTTCGGTAGTTTCGGAGAGAGCTTCGGCTTCCTCTTTGGATGTAAAGGAATAGCCGGTGGCGAAGAGCTCCGGCAGGACAAGCAAGTCAGCTTTGACTCCTTCAGTCAGGGAGCGTATTTGTCCGAAATTCTGCTGCTTTTCACCGAAAACGGGAGCAGACTGTATGTAACCGATTTTCATCACTTGTTTTTCTTTATTGATTTTAATGCTGCTTTTTCCAGATTCTCAGCCACTCTATACCGGACCATCCGTTTGACCAAATCCAATGGTAGCGGTTGATGGATGGGGAATTGCACCGAACCTTTCCCGCTTTTGTAAACGGAGAGCTCTTCGCTGAATGCTTCCATCGCCGAGGAGGTCGGATAGAACCCGATATGTTTGCTGAAGGCGGCGAAATAGACCAATATTCCCTGTTGTGCAAATGCAGGCATCTGGTAGCTGATTTTCTCTGTGGCTTCGGGTGCCGCTTCACGAATGGCAGCCCGCATTTGGTTAAGGAGTTCCTGAATGGTGTCGGGAAAGGTCGCGATATATTCGTCGATGTTAGATGGAATGTTGTTTCCAGTTTTCATTTTAAACGTCAGATTATGTATTGGGCCTTTGATTTTGTAAATCTAACTCTTTTCATCCACTAAATGTTTTCGTTTTGACGATGGTAGATATGACAAACGCCCCGGATTGGAGAATTCGGGGCGTTTAAAGATTTTGAATATGAATTGCGTTAATGAATTTCTGCAAACTGAATCCAGTCGCTGTTTTCCCGGTAATCTTCGAGAACAATGCTCTTTTGTTCAAAAGAATAGTGACTCATCAATGTTGCAATTTCCTGACTAAGCAATGCTATAGTCCCGCTAATCAGCTCCTCCCGGAAACCTTTTGCCCCCAGCTCCAGTACCCAGTTGAGGGAAACAATACGACTGATAATCCGTCCGAGTTCCACCGTCTTACGCTGCTGAACCGGTGCGTTAATGGTCACATCAGTCAGTTTCTGGATTCTTTCAGCCGCAAGAGACATCAACGAATGATTCCCCGTAAATGGCTTAAGATTCGTTTCTCCTGAGATTTTCATCTGTTTAAGGATAGCTTCTCCAATCTGGTTATAAAGAATGTCATTCGAACCTTCGAATATCTGGAACGGACGGCTATCCACGATGCCCCGGCCGGCAATATGGTTGAGTTTGTATGCCGCAGCCCCGACGAGTGTCAGCAGGGACTGTGCCGATTCCTGCATCAGGTCGGTGGTAACCGTTTTAATGATATTGGCCTCCAGCCCAAGGAGAGTCAGGTCATTTTCAATGCCGGCCATTTGAGTACTTTTGAGACTCATGGCCGAAACGATGGTGAAGTTGGCTTGTAATTGGGCTAAACGTTGCTGCACCTGGTCGTAGGCAAACAGAGAGCGTCCGCTGACTTGTCGCTGACGACTGTGCGCGATAGCCTCATCGAGCATTCGTTGGATAAAACCAAGCGCCATGCCCGGAAATTGCAAGCGGCTGCGGTGAAGCAGGTCGAGCATCATCTGTACGCCATTGGTATGGGGAACCAGTCGTTGAGCTTTGGGAATACTTACATCCAGAATGTTTCTGCCATACGGAATCTGATAGAGACCAAGATTCTCGAAATACTCTTCTACCACTATTTTTTGTTCCGGTTGGGTGTTGTCACAGATAAAGAAGTCAATGTCCCGTTGCAAAGCACCCGCGGCAGTCTTACGTCTTGCGGTAAGTAGCCAAAAGTCTGCTTGTCCAGTCAGACCGGCCCAGTGTTTGGTGCCTTTGAGATGGTAATGCTTTTCATCTTCCGTAAATGCAGTCTGCATGTTGAGGGCATCGCTACCAAAGTCCGGTTCGGTAATCATCAGTCCTCCCATGTTGCGCAGTTTCAGGAAACGGTCAAATACTTGAGCTTTGGCTTCTTCCTGACCGTATTTGGCCACCGGTTGCAGAAAAAGAGCACTGTTTATCCCCAACGTGAGCGAAAGGGCTAATGATTCATATGAAGCTGCCGATAGCAGGGTCAGTAACTCATGTACTTTCGTGCCTCGTCCACCGTATTCGGAAGGGATTACAACCGAAAGAGGATTGCAGGCCATGATTTCGTTTAAAACAGTCGGGGGTAATCCACGGGATATACTCAGCTGGTTGATGTCTTCTTCCTGATGGAACTGCTGGTGAAGGATAGATTTGAATTGTTCGATGAATTGTTCGAAAGGGATTTGGTTTTGGAGCCTCTTTGAGGGCTCGGTAATTGTTTCTTGCATTCGTTTAAAGAAAAAAGTATTTGGGTAAATATTTGTTTGGCAAAACAGTCAGGTTTCATTGCAAAGGCAGGATACTCCCCTATAAATTGTTATTTTGAACCTATCTAAACAATGAAACAGGTGAAATGTTCTGACTTCCTGATATTCTAATGTTTATTTCACCAAAACGAATGAGGTTTATTGTATTTATTATGGGGAATATACAGAAAAAAAGCCCATACATTCCTGTGGTCAGGAGGGTATGGGCCTGTAAATTTGCCAGAGCTTATTTTAATGTGCTTTTTCCACAAACCGTTTGAAGTTCATCAGGATAGCCTGCCAACCCTGTTGCTGCATTTCTATCGGATTTTCACTTTCGGCTTCGAATGTTTCGATGACTTCGGTATGAGTCCCTACAGTTTTAAAAAAGATGTTTACAGTCCGGTTATCCCCGAGGGTCATGTGAATGTGCTTATTAACTGCCACATCGTCAAACGTTCCCCAAAAGTCAAATCCCATACTTCCATCCTTTGCTTCCATCCGGTATGTGAATTTTCCACCCGGGCGAAGGTCAATTGTTGCCCTTGGAGTATGCCATTCCGGAGATGCCGAGTTCCAATGTACGATATCTTCGGGAGTATTCCAGTGCTTCCAGACCTTTTCAATCGGAGCATTGATGCTGGCATGAACAGTGATATACGTTTTCTCTTTTGTTTCCATAAGTCTCTATTTTGCTGTACAGTTAAACATCCATTGAACTCCGAATTTATCGGTGCAACTGCCGTAATAGGCCCCCCAGAAGGCATCTATCAAGGGTGATTCGACTTCACCTCCATCGGAAAGAGCGTCAAAGAGCCGCTTGGTTTCATCCCGGCTGTCAGGCTCCAGGTTAATGTAGATATTGTCGCCTGTTTTGACCGCAAATCCCATTGATTCCGGCGCATCGGTTCCCATCAGGACGTGGCAATCCAGAATTGTTAGTTCGATGTGCATGATGAGGTTTTTGTCTTCTTCTGCGATAGGGGGCATTCCTTCCTGTGCCGGAATATCACCGAAACGGGTTATTTCGCAAGAAAACTCTCCGCCGAAAACGGATTTATAGAAAGTAAAGGCTTCCTCTGTGTTACGGGGAAAATTAAGGTAGGTGCTTACTCGTGCCATATGTTCTGATTTTGAGCGATTCGAAATAGTAGAACAAATGGCTGATGGGTTTGGTTTCTGGCGGTTGCAGCTCGTTAAGTATTTATAACTAGAGTATTGGATAAGCCTTATTGGGTAAATAGAAGACAGTTCTCAGTACCTTATACGCGTACGGTGCGAACTTTTTCCGCATCAGTGCACACTTTTCCAACAACAGTGTACACTTTTCCGACTCCGGTGCACACTTTTCTACCTCTGGTGCACACTTTTCCGGGAAAAGTGTACACTATTTCTCCTTCAGTTCACACCGGAGCCGGAAAAGTTCGCACCGGAGTTTCTACAGTGCACACTATTTTCTCTCCGGTGTACACTGATGCGGAAAAAGTATGCACCGTATGGACTAAAAAAGGAGGAAATGAGGTTGCAACGACACAAAAAGAGGATTAAGTGCGCCGTATGATATGGAACAGTAGATTTTAGCCTGATTTAGTGATAAGAATTGAATTGACAAAAGCTACTTTTTTCTCTGCTTTAGCCACAACTGGTATGAATTTACACTGTTTTGCCACAGGATATAGGCTCCCGGCCCAATGGAGGAGAGTGGGTCAAGATAAGACTGCGCCATCCAGATAGCCAGGACTGTATTCTTTTGAAACAGTCCCTGCCCTGCAGTGATAGTGTTTTGATAACGCGAGCCAATCTTCCGGCCGATGTAAAACTGTGCGATGCAGACGATAAATGCAATCACGGCAATCGCAATTTCCGCATCGTGTTTAGAGGTCGATTGATGTTTGATAAACATAACCGTTTTGCCCACCATGACAGTCAGAGCCAGGGCCCACAGGTAAAATGAAATGCTTTGCCTGTTTTGTACAAAGCGATGGATACGCGCTGCTGTTTTCTGTAAAGCAACGGCTGTGATGATGGGTAACATCAGCATAGGGAATACCTCCTTCAGTATATGCACAAAAGAGCTTAAAAACGAAATATCCCCACGACTTCCTATTAACGAGAAGATGGCTGGGGCAAATAAAGCTACTACCAGATTACTGATAAAACTGTATGCCGTCAGGCTGGCTACATTTCCGCCCAGCATTCCGGTAATAACGGCCGCCGCTGTTGCAGTCGGAGCCAGTACGCAAATCATCGAACCCTGCGCTACTACCGGATTATACCAGTAAACGATTCCATAAACCAGCAAACTACCGAATAATTGGATGGCTGCCAGATAGTAATGAAACCGTTCGAAGGCAATTTCCCGGATAGAAACCTTGCAATAGGTTACAAACAGCATCACAAAAATAAGATAGGGGGTGATTGGCGCAAACTGAGCAAAGAATGAGGCGAAGAGGATGCCCGTGGTCATTGCGATGGGCAGCATATAGGATTTTATCAGTCGGAGTATCATAAGTGTGCAGTTAAAACCGGCTGCAAAGCTACAAAAGAAAAGAGCAAATATTCCCGAATGAGCCAATCTTTGATTAAGTTTAAGGTTGCACGTACCTGATAATCTCCTCAATCATATGTTTATAATGTGAGCCTTTCCAGAAGAATTTATCGCAATTATAACAACGGAAAAATTCGGTAAACGGCTTTCCATCATTGTCCGTTACATCCGGTGGTATAGCTCCCGGAGGAAGCTTAATGAGCTTGTGATTGCAAATGAGGCAGCGGCTGAGCGGATTGATTTGCCGGTAAAGATCAAATTTGCGAATTACCTCTTTGGTTTGCTCACGTGGGTCAATAGCACGGACATAATAACCGCGGGTTACATTCCGCGCCATTAGCAATCCCTTATCTTTGGTCAGAATAATCCGGTTTTGAAGACGACTGAGGAAGCGGATTTCTTCATCTTCGTAATTGTTTCGATAAAGGGTGTCAAAGCCCATGATGCGAAGGTTCTTTGCCAACCGACCCAAATGACAATCCACGATAAACCGGATTTGACGCAAAGAGCCTTTTCTGACCTTCGAAATGGAACTGATATCAAGTAATTCAAAAACCGGATATACGGAGATAAAGTCATTTTCTGTCAAATGTTGGTCAAAGCCGACCGGATTACCATTGACCAAAATCAGGTCAACAGCCGAATGGGGAACCCCAAGATTCTCAATAGCCTCTTTGATTGTAACAGGTCCGTGGTAATAATAGGTAAAAATCACCTGCCGACGGTCCTTTCGAAGGAAGTCGTTCAGTTCGGCGTAAAATCTGAAGCTTACTTTAGTTTTCAGACTGCCGGTTATTTCCGGAGTGTCCTGCTTCATGTTTTCTGTTTTTACGGTATTTCCGGAATACGATATAATAGATAATCAGATTAGATACCACGACTAAGCATCCCAATATGAATTGAATGCTGACCGTTAGTCCGGCCGGATACATAACGGGGATCAGATAGTTTTCAATAAAATCAGATTCGTACCTTTCAGCCCCTCCCAGTTCCCTGAAGTGATTTTCCCACGGTGTCAACGGGCAGATTATATTGTAGAATTCGACTATAGCGCCCCAAAGCATTGCCGGGATATGAAAGTAAATCACTTTTCGCCATCGGAGTACAAGAAGTCCGCCCAATACGACAAACAGGATAAACGAAAAGTGGATAAGCACTATAAAATCGGCCAGTAAACGGTAAAGCATAGTTTCTTTTTTTCGTTACTTTCTCATGCGTTGATTTTTTCTCTTGTAATGTAGCACAAATGAATAAATGATTGCATTCACAATGATAACCAAACATCCCATCAGGAATTCTGTATTCACTGTAAATCCCGGATAGACCAGTTTAAGTAAATAGTGTTGGATAAAGCCCGATTCATAACCCTGCTCACCGGATAACATTCTCAGATAGTTTTCAATGCCGGTAAGAGGGCAGGGGATATTATAAAATTCGACTAATGCCCCCCATGTCATTGCCGGAATATGGAAATATACGGCATGTGGATGCTTGGTGACAAGTAATCCACCCAGTGCCACGAAAGCGATGAAGCTTATGTGAAAGATAATTGTCAGATCAGCTAAGGCTTTGTAAAACATGGTGTTTAGTTATTTAATAACATGGCTTCATAACAACTCGTTATCGGGTTAAAATAACCCTAAACAGCCTCTGTATAAGAAACATTTAATGTTGTGGATTTGTTACAATTTAAAGCGAATCTCTTGTTGTTTGTATAGGAATTATTGTT
>JAUZOF010000110.1 GCA_030706585.1 Bacteroidota bacterium | reverse complement strand
AGATTCAAATTCCTGATGGCGTTTTATCAGGTTATCAATAAAAGCGAGACCACGTCCTTTACCGCCTAACGAGCCGTTTCCGATGCGGGTAAAATGGCTGTACCGGTCAAAACGCTCTTTCCTGAAAATGGCCACTACACCTTGATTTCGCATTTGACGATAGCTGACAATGGCATTGTAAAGCGCCTCTCTCCCAGCCTCAAAAGTTCCAAAATCCGAAAAATTATGATGTCGGATATATTCGGCCAAAGGAAATATCGCCCGCGAGTACAACCAGCGGGAAATGTGATTGTGGGAGGCATGATAAAGCAACGACTCCTGGGGAATCTCATGCAACCGGTGCTGTAACTCATTCAAATCCTTTATTCTAAGCAGAACCTCTTGGGTTTCGGAATTAATAAATTCAAATTCACCAAAACCGAAATTCCGGATTACAGCGCACTCCAGTTCATAAGGAAAAGACTTCGCATTTTTATCCAGAAAAGCCGCCTGTAACTGGTCGGCATAAGGCCGGTTCTGCGCATCTGACGATTCCATGATAATGGGCAAAAAGGGATCTTGTTTCCGGATATAACTGCACAATTGTATGCCCGCCTGCTTATCTTTCACCTGATTGTGCATAAAGCTGATATCGGAAATCACCCCGAGCAGATTATGCTTACAGGTCTGATAAATGGAAAGCGCCTCTTCGTAAGTACGGGCAAGGAGGATTTTAGGACGACCGCGCATCCGGAGCATCATCTCGTGTTCATTGAGTGCTTCTTTCGAGAATTCCTGGGATTGTTTGAGGATAATTTTGTACAAATGCGGCAACATCGAAGAGTAAAACCGGATATTATCTTCCACCACCAGAATAGCCTGCACCCCTACTGAGCACATATCTGCTTCGGCATTCATCTTATCTTCCAGCAACTTAATAATTGCCAACAACAAATCGGCATTTCCCAACCAACTGAATACATAATCAATGGCTGACAAATCCTCCTTCGAAAGCCGGATAGTCACCTCCCGGGAAAACGGTGTAAGTACGACTATGGGAATGCGGGAGAATTGCTCCTTGATCCGTTTTGCTCCGGAAAAAATATCAAAATTATCGCTGCCTGGCATCACAATCACCAGGTCATAGTTGCGGGCATTAAGCTCTACTAATGCCTCATTTTCATCCACCACCAACGTAAACCGAGGTGGATAACGCAGGTTGAGAGAGACATATTCGAGAAAAATCTTCTCATCGATCCGGCTGTCATCCTCCAGCATAAAGGCTTCGTACTTGCGGGCAATCAGCAAGACATTATAAATGCGCATTTGCATCAGATTGGCAAATGAAGTGTCCTTGAGCAAAAAATGGTTGATATCTTTTGGTTTCACGGCAATAGAAAGTTGTGGTTGGTTTAAATTTTCCGCTAAAAGTGGGTACAACAGAGCCTTCTCAATTGTTATATAACTGAAAACAAGCTTCTATGAGCAAAACAACAAAGTTCTTCAAACAGTTTCCCCGAAACGAAAATAGCAAACAAATAATGAGATAGTTGTATGACAATTGACAAACTGATGTTCGATCTGGAAGCCAGGCATCCGGGCGAAGCAGAGTATTTGCAGGCAGTTAAAGAAGTGCTCATCTCCATCGAAGAGGTCTATAATCAGCATCCCGAATTCGAAAAAGCCAAAATCATCGAACGACTGGTGGAGCCAGACCGCATTTTCACCTTCCGGGTTCCCTGGGTGGATGACCACGGTGAAGTACAGGTCAATCTGGGCTACCGCATTCAGTTTAACAATGCCATTGGCCCGTACAAAGGCGGGTTACGCTTTCACCCGTCAGTCAACCTGTCAATCCTGAAATTTCTGGGCTTTGAACAAATCTTCAAAAACGCTCTGACCACATTGCCCATGGGCGGCGCTAAAGGCGGAAGCGACTTTAATATCAAAGGAAAATCGGACGCCGAAGTGATGCGATTCTGTCAGTCGTTTATGCTGGAACTCTGGCACAATATCGGTCCAAATATGGACGTTCCTGCCGGAGATATTGGCGTAGGAACCCGCGAGGTAGGATATCTCTATGGTATGTATAAGAAACTGATACGCGAACATACCGGAACCATTACCGGTAAAGGCCTCGAATACGGCGGCTCACTCATCCGCCCTGAAGCTACAGGTTACGGCGGACTCTATTTTGTGGACCGAATGCTACACACGCATGGTCATGACATCAAAGGAAAGACGATTGCCATTTCAGGTTTTGGGAACGTAGCGTGGGGCGCAGCATTAAAGGCCAATCAGATGGGAGCCAAAGTCGTCACCCTTTCCGGACCGGATGGTTATATCTATGACCCGGATGGCGTTTCCGGTGAGAAAATCGACTACATGCTTGAACTTCGTGCCACCGGAAATGACGAGGTCAGACCCTATGCCGAACAGTTTGGAGTAGAATTCTTTGAAGGCAAAAGGCCGTGGGAACAAAAAGTGGACATTGCACTACCCTGCGCCACACAAAATGAACTGGACAGAAAGGATGCACTTGCCTTAATCGGGAATAATGTCCTGTGCGTAGCAGAAATTTCAAATATGGGTTGTACACCTGAGGCCATTGACCTGTTTATTGAACATAAAATTCTGTATGGCCCCGGCAAAGCGGTCAATGCCGGTGGCGTAAGCACCTCCGGACTGGAGATGACACAAAATGCCATGCACCTCTCCTGGCCGGCTACCGAAGTGGACAACCGGCTTCACCAGATCATGTCAAATATCCATGACCAATGCGTGAAATACGGTACCCAACCGGATGGTTATATCAACTATATGAAAGGAGCAAATATCGCCGGATTTATGAAGGTTGCACACGCAATGATGGAGCAAGGTATTGTGTAATTCATTAAAAGTCATATCTTTGCAAAAACTAATCCCTTTTGCATGAGATTACACAACGCTGTTTTATTCCTTTTTTTGTCTCTTTGGCATCACATTTCCGCACAGGAAACAGGCCGGGTTTCATACTACTCGCACAAGTTGATTGGAAAGAAAATGACCAACGGCGAGAAGTATAATGCCTGCGATTTTGTAGCTGCTCACCGCAACTATCCCCTGGGCACTTTACTCAAAGTGACTAATCTGGATAATGGAAAGTTTGTTGTAGTTAAGGTCACTGACCGCGGCCCGTTTTCACACACTCGTGTGATAGATATTTCATATGCCGCAGCTGAAAAAATAGGAATGATTTCATCCGGCCATGCCAATGTGAAAGTTGAAGAGGCCAACGAGCTTCAATTCCTGCTTACTCCGGAAACTATGCTGACGGAACAAACCCCCAAACTCAAATTAGCATGTGAAATTCCGTTCAATGTTAAGCTTTTTCCTTAAGCCAGACCCGGATAATCCTTGGTCCACCAAAGATAGTTTGGGAATTTTATTAAATAGAACTCCTGTATGCCTTTGCTAAAAAAAGACATACAGGAGTTTTTCTTTTTGGCACCATATTAACCCTTCAGATTTCATTATAACAAAACAGACAGCTCCATACAACCATTTACTCATCAAACTGTACCTGGCGTTTACTTTTTCATCTTAAAGTCAAGCTACATCCGGATTACATATCTGTTAAAATCCAAACATGACCCACTTAATTTAGAATCAAATAAAACCACCAGTCAAAACGCTCATATTAAACATATTAAATACAACCAAAAGCCAATCCCTACTATTTTTATTTTTACGGCATAAAAATAGAAGGCTCTTTTGTGTGCCTGAGAATTTTTTTCAGATAAATTTGCAGCTTGATAAGGATGTCTTATTCAACTTCTTACTTAATAAGATACAGCATGACATATATTACACCGGATTATATTTTTGAAGTTAGCTGGGAAGTTTGTAACAAAATCGGAGGTATCTATACAGTACTCTCCACACGGGCAAAAACGCTGCAAAATCTGGTGGACGATAGATTAATCTTTATCGGACCGGATGTCTGGACAGAAAACGAATGTCCCTTCTTTATTGAAACCAAAACGCCCTTAACTCATTGGCAACAGATTGCAGAACACGAAGGATTAAAAGTCCGCATCGGCAGATGGGATATCCCCGGTCAACCAGTGGCAGTTCTGGTGAACTTCCAACCGCTATTTGAAAAAAAGAATTACCTCTACACTAAAATATGGGAATGGTATAAAGTGGAGTCAGACCAGGCTTTCGGCGATTACGACGAATCCTGCATTTTCTCTTATGCCTCCGCTTTGGTCATTGAAAGTTTGTACCGCTATATAAATGGCGAGAACAAAAAAGTGGTTGCCCATTTCAACGAGTGGACAACGGGCATGGGCGCTCTGTATATCAAAGAGACCCTGCCTAAAATAGCGACTGTATTTACGACACACGCCACCTCTATTGGCCGTTCCATAGCCGGAAACAATCGTTCTCTATACGATGACCTGAAGCACTACAATGGCGACCAAATGTCATGGGAACTCAATATGCGGGCCAAACATTCATTGGAAAAGCAAACTGCTCATCATGTTGATTGTTTTACTACAGTCAGTGATATTACAGCCGTAGAGTGTGAAGAGTTGCTTGATAAAGCCGTTGACATTGTAACTCCTAACGGTTTTGAGCATGATTTTGTGCCAAAAACAGGTCATTACAAGTCGAAACGCGACCATGCTAGAAATGTATTAGCCAACGTTGTCGAAAAACTGACAGGATCCCGGCCAAAGGAAAATGCTTTTTTTGTCGCCACTGGTGGGCGTTACGAATTTAAGAACAAAGGGATTGACCTTTTTGTGGATTCTTTGGCCAGGTTAAAAGAGGATCGTGAAAATAAGAGGGAAGTATGCGCATTTATACTCGTTCCTGCGCACATGTTCGCTCCCCGCAAGGAACTGGCTGACAGACTTAACGGATCCGACAAATCCACAAATCCTCTGCACGAACCTTTTATCACTCACTGGCTACACTATCCGGGGAATGATCCAATCATCAATCAGATGAAATGGCTGGGACTGAAAAACGAACCGACAGATAAGGTGAAAATTATTTTTGTCCCAATCTATCTGACCGGTCAGGATTCTATCTTCCACGAAACATACTACGACCTGCTCATCGGAATGGATGCCACCGTATTCCCATCGTATTACGAACCGTGGGGATACACACCTCTCGAAAGTATTGCATTTTCCATCCCGACGATCACCACCTCTTTGGCTGGTTTTGGTATCTGGGCAGAGAAACAAACCGGATCATCTGATATAGAAAGTGGAGTAGCGGTAATCAAACGGTCCGATCACAATCAGACAGAAGTTTCCCGGTTAATATGCGAGAATCTCAAAAAATTGATTAACTTGCCGGACAAGAAAATAAACGAAATACGCAATAATGCGCTCCAGCTCTCTGCAGAAGCGGATTGGGCACACTTTATCAAATATTATCAGGAGGCTTACTCCATTGCACTACAAAAAACATTAAGAGAAAATTGACGCCTGAGCTGGCATAATTTAAAAATCAGACATTATGAAAGTACAAGTCAGTAATGCAAACTCTCCCATCTGGAGAGATATTACGGTAACATCGAAATTACCAGCTGAGCTCCAGAAGTTATCTGAAATTGCTAAAAACCTCTGGTGGGTATGGAATTTTGAAGCAAAACGTTTGTTTGGCTCCATAGACCCAAAACTGTGGACCAAAACTGCACACAATCCGGTACTATTACTGGAAATGGTAAGCTACGAACGCTTATCGGAACTACGCAAAGACGCCTCATTCCTCGAAAAACTGGATGTAGTTTACACTGAATTCCAGCAATATATCAAGTCAGAGTACGACCACAGAAAACCCTCTGTTGCCTACTTCAGTATGGAGTATGGGTTGACCAACATTCTGAAAATATATTCCGGTGGTTTGGGTGTATTGGCTGGCGACTACCTGAAAGAAGCCAGTGACTGTCGCATCGACATGACTGCGGTGGGCTTTATGTATCGTTATGGTTACTTCACGCAAACCCTCTCTATGGAAGGGCAGCAAGTGGCTAACTATGAAGCTCAGAACTTCACCCATTTACCCATCGAACAGGTGAATGATGAAAATGGAATGCCAATGATACTGGAGGTCCCTTACGCTGACCATACTGTTTATTGTAACGTCTGGAAAGTAGCCGTGGGCCGTATTCCACTCTACCTGATGGATACCGATATCGAGTTGAATAGCGAATGGGATCGCCCGATTACCCACCAACTCTATGGCGGTGACTGGGAAAACCGTATGAAACAGGAATACCTGTTGGGCGTGGGTGGTATCCTGCTCCTCAACAGACTTGGTATCAAGAAAGAAGTTTACCACTGTAACGAAGGACACGCTGCGCTGATCAATGCTCAACGTTTGGCTGATTTAATCGAAAAAGATGGACTGGAATTCTCAGTAGCCCTGGAATTAGTACGTTCGTCATCCTTATATACCGTCCACACTCCGGTTCCTGCCGGTCACGACAGCTTTGATGAAGGGCTGTTCAGCAAATACATGCATAAGTTCCCTGCTAAACTAGGTATTACCTGGCAGGATTTCATAGACCTCGGCCGTGAACATCCGGGCACAAATGATAAATTCTCAATGAGTGTATTTGCCTGCAATACTTGTCAGGAAGTCAACGGGGTAAGTTGGCTCCATGGAAAGGTTTCGCAGGATATGTTTAGCCCAATCTGGAAAGGGTATTTCCCCGAAGAACTACATGTCAGCTACGTAACGAACGGCGTACACCTGCCAACCTGGTCATCTGCCGAATGGCAGGTATTCTTCCAGCAGGAATTCCCTAAAGAGTTTTGGGAAGATCAATCCAATCCCAAAATGTGGGAACCGATCCAGAAAGTATCGGATGAGAAAATCTGGAAAATTCGCCGTGCCCTGAAAGAGAAACTGGTAAAATATATCAGAGAAGAATTTGAAGGCCAATGGCTTAAAAACCAGGGAGACCCATCTAAGGTTGTTTCTGTTCTTGAAAAAATCAACCCGAATGCGCTAATCATTGGCTTCGGTCGTCGTTTCGCGACATATAAACGCGCCCACCTGTTGTTCACAGACTTGGAACGCCTGTCCCGTATCGTAAATAACGAAAAATATCCCGTACTCTTCTTCTTCACAGGAAAAGCGCACCCTGCTGATGGCGGTGGTCAGGGATTAATCAGACACATTGTGGAGATTTCACGCCGTCCTGAATTTTTGGGAAAAATCATTTTCCTTGAAAATTACGACATGCAATTGGCAAAACGTCTGATTTCTGGAGTGGATATCTGGTTGAATACTCCTACCCGTCCACTTGAAGCATCGGGAACATCGGGTGAAAAAGCAGAGATGAACGGTGTACTTAACTTCTCAGTAAAAGACGGCTGGTGGTACGAAGGTTATCGTCCGGAAGCCGGATGGGCATTGACGGAGCATAATACCTATCCAAATCCTCAACATCAGGACCAGCTGGATGCTGCAACTATTTATGGAATGCTTGAAACCGATATTATCCCACTTTACTATGCGAAAAACAGCAAAGGTTTTTCACCGGAGTGGATTCAATACATCCGTAACTCATTCATTCAAATCGCA
Source organism: Bacteroidota bacterium (assembly GCA_030706585.1). Classification (GTDB taxonomy): domain Bacteria; phylum Bacteroidota; class Bacteroidia; order Bacteroidales; family UBA7332; genus CAXXIC01. Next base: position 2,795 of record JAUZOF010000110.1, on the reverse strand, counting down.
CCGTTCTACACAACGAAGCGAATGCTGGATGATTATATCGACCGTTTCTACACCAAACTTTCTTCACGTTCTAAATTCCTGCGTGAAAGCAATTTTGCCAAAGCCAAAGAGATTGCGGCGTGGAAAGAAGTGGTGGCAGCAAAATGGGACGACATCGAAGTTGTATCTATGACTTCGGCTGATGAGCTTTGCCGGGCTAACGCTGTAAATGACCCATGTACAGTTGATGTTGTCCTTGACCTGAAAGGTCTGGGTAATCACATTGGCGTGGAAGTCGTTATCACCGAAATGGAAGAAGGACATCAGAAAATCTTCTTCATCAAAGACCTGCATCTTGTAAAAGTGGAAGGAACGCTTCATCATTATCACCTTTCTAACAAAATGCAAAGCTCAGGGGCATATAAATACGCATTCCGTATGTACCCAAAACACCCGGATCTTCCTCACCGTCAGGATTTCTGCTACGTCAGATGGATTTAATCCTCTTCGTATAAACTCAAAAAAAAGCTGCTTAAGAAGAATTTCCTAAGCAGCTTTTTTTCAAATTAGTATCACTGTCTGGCAGCCAATTCTTTATCCAATAAATAGAGACCGGCACCATCCCCAATCCGTTTCAGTTTTTCGATAATGCCCACCAGGGTTGACTCCTCTTCTACCTGCTCGGTAACAAACCATTGCAGGGCATATTCGGTCGCTTTATCATTTTCTTCCCGTATCAGGTCAACCAGTTTGTCGATATTATCAGTCACTTTGGTTTCATGTTCCAGAGCAAACTCGAAAACTTCCACCGGACTACCAAAATCAACGGGAATATCTTTGATTTCAGACAATGTCGGTTTGGCTCCGCGTTCTACCATAAAACGCATGATTTTGAAGGCATGTTGCACCTCTTCCTGGTACTGAGAGCGCATCCATTGCGCAAAACCAGTTAATCCTTCTGAGGAAAACTGAAGCGACATGGAAAGATATAGATGTGCTGACCACAATTCGGCATTGGCTTGTGTGTTCAAAGCCTTTTCGACTCTCTTTTTAAGCATAATGGCAAGATTTTAAAGTTATGAATTGAAATAATGTTTCTCTATCAATATAAACAGTCTCCCACTAAAGGCTGTTCAGTTTATCTCCTTAAAATCAGCTATAAAAAAGTTCTGAGATATAGCGGCAAACGCCCGAAACTACAGAACCCTTCATTTGTCTCTTTCGTCGTTTATTTATACTTTTGCACCCTGAATTTCAACTTACAAACAGAATGCAAAAACCATCCATACCCAAGGGCACGCGCGATTTCACACCGGAAGAAATGGCGAAACGTAATTATATCTTCAACACGATCCGGGACGTTTACCATTTATTTGGATTCCAGCAGATTGAGACTCCTGCCATGGAGAATCTTTCCACATTGATGGGAAAATACGGCGAAGAAGGAGATAAACTTCTTTTCAAAATATTGAACTCTGGGAACTTTATGTCTGATGTAAAGGAAACTGACCTTTCCACCGGCAGCAACAAACTGGCGATGCAGATGTGTGAAAAAGGACTTCGTTATGACCTGACCGTTCCTTTTGCACGCTTTGTGGTGATGAACCGCAACAGCCTGAGCTTTCCGTTCAAACGTTACCAAATCCAGCCGGTATGGCGTGCTGACCGTCCACAGAAAGGTCGTTACCGTGAATTCTTCCAGTGCGATGCGGATGTGGTAGGTTCTGATTCGTTATTGAACGAAGTCGAGCTGATCCAAATCATGGACGAGGTGTATAGCCGCTTTGGCATCAATGTGGCCATCAAAATCAATAACCGTAAAATTCTGAGCGGTATTGCTGATGTAATTGGTGCTCACGATAAGATCGTTGACATTACCGTTGCCATTGACAAACTTGATAAAATTGGGTTGGAAAAGGTGAATGAAGAGTTAGCGTCAAAAGGTATTCCTGCGGAGGCGATTGCCCTGATACAACCGATTATCCAGTTGGAAGGTACTAATTATGAAAAAATCGGCGTACTGAAGAACGTATTGGAAGCCTCGGAAGAAGGGCTCAAGGGCGTGGAAGAGCTCGAATATATCCTCCGTAAAACAGACATGCTCGGTATCCGTTGCCAATTAGACCTTGACCTGACACTGGCACGAGGTCTCAACTACTATACCGGTGCCATTTTCGAAGTAAAAGCGTTGGATGTGGAAATTGGCAGTATCACCGGCGGTGGCCGTTACGACAACCTGACCGGGGTATTTGGACTTCCGGGTGTATCCGGAGTCGGGATCTCTTTCGGAGCAGACCGTATCTATGATGTTCTGAATCAACTGGACCTCTATCCGCAAGATTCTATCCAGGCTACCCAGGTAATGTTTGTAAACTTCGGAGAAAACGAGGAGTCACACTGCCTGCAACTGTTAGCTCAACTACGCCAGAAATGCATTCGCTCGGAAATTTATCCGGAATCTGCAAAAATGAAGAAGCAGATGAGTTATGCAGATTCTAAAAAGATTCCTTTCGTTGCCCTTGTCGGTGAAAACGAAATGAATGAAAATAAAATCATGCTCAAGAATATGATTACCGGAGAACAGAAACTGAGCACTCTGGAAGAGGTAATTGAAGCAATTATTGGATAGAATTCTATTTTTATATAATTCAAAAACGGGGTTCGGTATAATTGATACTGAAACCCGTTTTTGTATTTCTATTTGATAGTATTAAATATCTCTTCCTTTTTTTATACATCTTCCTCCTTCTCAGCTTTTTCCATCAACACCTTTATTTCTCCCTCATCATCTCTTATACCGTCAAGAATGCTCTTCT
>JAUZOF010000011.1 GCA_030706585.1 Bacteroidota bacterium | reverse complement strand
CGGACCTGCATTCTTAGCTAAATGGCCTGTTCACCCTGTTGTAAAATAGAAATCATTTTCTTTAAATAGAGGCTTCCTTATCAACGTACATTTCGTATGTTGATAAGGAAGTTTTATTGTCTTGATACAAGGTTCAGAAGCTGAAAAATCCTGAATATTGTGTATAGTCACAACCTGAATGTATTCTCTGGATTTAGTTCGAAAATATCAGTTGCTATTCGAGTTATACTTAATGATTGACTGATACAGTTATAAATACTAAGTTTTCTGTTAAATTGCAGTAAATACCTGATTTTGTGAGTTCTGATTGTTGTCTGGCTTGCCTTATTTACAATACAGGAGAATGATTTTTGTTATATTTATAGCTATCAACTTACAGCTTTTGTCATTTACTTATTATTTTCTAATCATGAAACGAAAGTATTTCCCGATTTTATTTGTCGGCATATCTACTCTGTTATTTGCAGGGTGTAAAAAAGATGAACCAACCACAAACGGTGGTACAGATGGAACGGATACCGTTAAAACATTCAGCATTCCAACTTACGCCGACGATTATTCATCGATATCATCGTGGGCTAACCGCGATCAGTGGAATCTGGCAAATGTTCACGATCCATCAGTTGCCTATTACAATGGATATTACTATATGTACGGCACCGATGCCTCTTATGGTAATGAGGCTGTAGGTCATGGACATTTTCAAGGCAAACGTTCGAAAGATTTAGTTAACTGGGATTGGGTAGGCGGACCTTTTTATAACCCGCCCTCCTGGGTAGCCGACTCGCTCAACGCCATTCGTTCGCGTATGGGGCTGAGCGCCATTGCCAAAACCGACATCGTATACGATTACTGGGCGCCGGTCGTGCGTAAGGTCTCTGTTGGCGGAAAAGTAATCTTACGGATGTACTACAGCATCGTGATCGAAAACTACATCAAAACCGGCAAAGCCAATACAACCAGTTTTGATGGAAGTTGGAGTGAGCGTGCTTTTATCGGTATGTGCGAATCAACCGATCCCGCAGGAGCTGTGTGGACCGACAAGGGTTTTGTTACCTGTTCGTCATCCGATCGTGGCTTAAACTACAATCGAGCCAGTACATCAGACTGGAGTGCCTATTTCTACTATAATGCCATCGACCCAACCTATATAGTAACGCCGGAAGGTAAACATTACCTGATACATGGTTCATGGCATAGCGGCTTTGCATTGTTGCAACTTAATCCAATAACAGGAAAGCCCCTCAATACACTAGGGAACCCTTGGGCAAGCAGTACCACTGAGCTTACAAGTAGATATGGAGTGAGAGTAGGTACACGCGTCGGGTCTGGTTACTGGAGTCGTTGGCAAGGCAGCGAAGCTCCCGAAGTAATATACAAAGATGGTTATTACTATTTGTTCATGGCCTACGATGAACTCGATGTACCTTACAACACACGCGTGGTGAGAAGTACCAATATTGAGGGTCCGTACTACGACATCACCGGACGCAACTTTACCGCCGGAGAAGGTGACTGCTACCCGATCGTAACACACCCTTACAAATTTAACCTCAGCTACGGTTGGGTGGGCATATCACACGGCTGCGTATTTCAAAAGGAAAATACCAATGATTGGTTTTTCATGTCGCAAGGACGATTGCCGGTCAACGTTGGTGGCAACGCTTACTCCAATGCCATTATGATGGGGCATGTTCGTCGCCTGGTATGGTGTCCGGCTTCAACCAGCGAACCTAACAACCTGGGGCCAATAGCTTTACCGGAACGCTACGCCGCTGTGCCTGATTATGGAACGATCACCAAAGACTCTTTGGTAGGAACCTGGCAACACATAAACCTCAAATATAGCAAAGGCGTACAAGATGCAGCCTCCGCACTAACCCTCAAAGCCGATGGTACTATGTCGGGAGCGCTGACCGGTAACTGGAGTTATGATGCGACAAAAAAACAATTAACATTGGGGAATGTGATTGTTTGCGTTGAACGGGAAGTGGATTGGGAAGCTACTCCACGCCGGGTAACATTTGTGTATGCCGGAACTGAAAAGAATCTGAATGCGACATATTGGGGCAAAAAGGATAAATAATTTTGAACCCCAACTTTTATCAAAACGACGATCATTAAGCTAATAAATAAGTAAGGTTAAAGAGGGTGTCCCAGATTTGGGATACCTCTTTTTCTTTTTGTATGTAATTTTAAAATCAATAACTGTCGCTGCTATACATGAGTCAGATATCATAATCTGATACAAAAATATCCTCTCCAAATAACTATAAATCCACTACATGGCGCATTTATTTATCTAAATTTGTATCTACCTTAGGTCTGATGATATGAAGATGAAGTTCAGAATAATTTTAATCCTTTTCGCCATTACCGGTTGTCTGTCGGTCAATGCAATTTCTTATAAAATAAACTATCTCACGGCCGATAACGGTCTTGCCCAGAATATGGTCGATCATATTTTCAGGGATAGCCGTGGATTTATGTGGATATCGACCTGGAATGGCCTGGATCGGTATGATGGTTATGAGTTTGTTCATTTTAATAGCCGAAACTCTGCTAATTCGTTGAGAAGTGATAATGTACATTGCGTTGAAGAAGATTCTCAGGGCAACTTATTGATTGCGACTGAAACCGGAATTGACTTCCTGGATTACCGGACAGGGAAAATTATCCATTCCGAGCAAAAGTTTGGAAAGAAAATGCCGTTTGATAACAGGTCAATTGCGTTTATTCAAAAAGATGATAATGGTGATTTCTGGATCGGATATGATACCGGGATTTCAATTATTCATATCTCTGCAGATGGCAATGCTACAGCTGAAGAGATATGTAAAAGCAGATCAGCCATCACCTCAATTTTAATTCAAAGCAGCTCTATCTATGTTGGGCATAGTGAAGGTGTTTTTCGTTTGATCAAAGGAACCAATGGGAAATATAACCGCATAAATGCCGGAGAAGCGTTTAGGAATTTCAACCGCATTGTAAATACCTTCTTTTATGATAATGGTGTCATCTGGATTGGGACTACTTTAGGCCTATATAAATTTGATCCGGGTACAGAGAAGCTCATTCCTTACGTTGCTAATCCGGGAAATCCCAATGCTCTTACCTCAAGTTTTGTTACTGATATCAAAAAGAATAAAGATGGACAATTATTAATCGGAACCCTGATCGGGTTAAATGTTTATGATTACCGGACCGATCAATTTACCCATTTCACATCTGAAAGCATCCAGGATGGCGTTTCATTAAACAACAATTTTGTCAATTGTCTTTACATTGATAACCAGACTGTCTGGATTGGAACCGAAAAAGGAGGAGTTAACCTGTTGATTCCCGATCAAAAGGTTTTTACCAATTATGTGCATTTACCAACTTTTACAGGAAGTTTGTCCAGAAATCCGGTCAATGCTATCTATGAGGATGAAGCAGGAGGTCTTTGGGTAGGAACCGTGGAAGGTGGTTTGAACTTAAGAAAAAAAGGAGCTTCTGAATTCACCCATTTTACAACCCAAAACGGACTAAGTCATAACTCCATTAGTTACATCTGCCGGGATGTGAATAACGATTACTGGTTTGCAACATGGGGTATGGGAATAAACCGTATGAAATTGGCGGATAAATCCAATCCGAAGTTTAAGCAGTTTGTATATAATCCGGCAGATAAAAATGGAATACAAAATAATTTTGTAGCCGCCATGATTTCAGATTCCAAAAACAAAGGACTTTGGATAGGAACCCGGGAAGGTCTTGATTTTTTTGATTTGCAATCAAACCGCTTTATTCATGTATTAAACTATTTGCCAGTCAATAAAAGAATCATGTATTCTACCGGGATGTATATAGATACGAAGAACCGTTTATGGATTGGAACCGGTAACGGATTGTTTTGCATTTACCTGAATAAGACTGATTTAAAGCGAAATAAGATTACCTACAGGCATTTTCTCTATCAATTATCAAATCCCTTATCACACAGGGTCGAGAAAATCAATTGTATCCATCAGTGCAAAAACGGTGAGCTTTGGTTCGGAAGTAACGGTAATGGCTTGTATCGTATGGACGAAAATGATGGGAGAATGATATTCCATAATGTGAATGAGAATATGGGATTATCTGATAATGTCATATATGGAATGCTCGAAGATGAAACCGGAACTTTTTGGTTAAGTACAGATAAAGGTCTTTGTGCGTACAATCCCGAAAAAAACAGTTTTCGCAGTTTTAATACCTCTGACGGACTCCGTTCAAACCAGTTTTATTGGAATGCTTACTGTAAAGGGCATGACGGGAAAATGTATTTTGGACATGTAGCCGGTCTCACCGAATTTGATCCGCTTAAAACTACTCCGGTTGCTGCCCAGAACCGTGTTTCATTAACACGCATTAAAGTGTTGAATGATGATATTTATCCTGCTAATCTGAAACAAAATGGACAGCATCTGTTTTTTAAGGGAGGCTTTTTGTCTAATATTGAGTTGAAGGAAGCCGATAAAGCTTTCAGCTTTGAGTTTTCAGCTTTATCATATACTCTTCCGGAGAAGATAAAGTATGCTTATCGACTAAGAGGTTTTGACAATGAATGGACAGAAGTTTTATCGGATCGTCGTTTTGCCAGTTATACCAACCTGAAATCAGGGAAATATACATTTGAGGTTAAATGCACTAATCCGGATGGAACCTGGTCAAATGAAATAACCGGAATTTCTATTGTCGTTATTCCACCTTTTTATAAAACCTGGTGGTTTCTGATTCTGGTAATTGGAATCCTGGTTTATTCAGCTTACAAGTATTATGTTTATCGTATTCAGTTACTTAAGAAGCAGAAACTGCATCTGAAGCAAATGGTAGATGAACGTACCCGTGAGATTGAGTATCAAAAAGAGGTGCTTGAGAATCAGGCCAAAGAGTTGCAGTTTACACTCAAAGAGTTGATTGATCATCAGGATGAAATCTCCCGTCAGAATGAAGTGTTGACTCAGCAAAATGAGAAGATCACCCGTCAGAAGGCGCAACTGGTGGAGATGGCCAAAAAGGTACAGGAGGCTACCTTGGATAAAATTGCCTTTTTTACCAATATCACCCATGAGTTTCGAACACCGATCACGCTGATCATGGGACCTGTAGAACGTGCTCTGAAGTTGAGCCAGAATCCGGCTGTACAGGAACAACTGCAAATTGTACAACGCAATTCAAAGTTGTTGTTGTCGCTGATTAATCAATTGATGGATTTCCGGAAAGTGGATTCCGGCAAAATGGAGATTGTAAAGACCCAGAATAATTTTCTCGACTTTCTCGATAATTTGATTTTACCTTTTGAAGAATTGGTAAAAGACAGGAGTATTGTGATTCGCAAACAGTACCGGATTGAACAGCCAGAATTTCCTTTTGACCCAAACAATATGCAAAAGGTGATAGGGAATCTGCTGTCAAATGCGATTAAGTTTACTCCTGATAAGGGGATAATTACTGTTATTGCCAGTACTTATCTGGATAAACTAGATAAGAAAGAACGCCTGTATGTGGCGATTAAAGATAATGGAAAAGGGATTTCGGAAGAAGACATAGAGAAGGTTTTCGACCGTTTTTACCAGTCCAAACAAAGCGAAGCGTATGCCGGGTATGGTCAAAGCGGCACCGGTATTGGTCTGTATCTGAGTAAGCGATTGGTGCAATTGCACAACGGGAAGATCGAGGCCCGTAATAATCGGAACGGAGGTGCCTGCTTCCGCTTCTTTATCCCGATCGAACGAGGACTAACAACAGTCGTTTCAGTTGATGGGAAGCCAATGCAAATGTTAGTGGCCAATCCGGGTCTTGAAAAAGACCAACCGCAATTTGAGATTACCAAAGGGAAACCGGTATTGCTCATTGTTGAGGATAATGCTGATATGCGTCAATATGTTAAGTCAATACTCAAAGAAGATTACAACATCCTTGAGGCTGCCAACGGAGCGATTGGCCTGGAATTGACAAACCGTTATCAACCTGATTTGATTATCAGTGATATCATGATGCCGGTTATGGACGGGCTTGAATTTTGCAAAAAGGTAAAATCCAACTTTGTGACTTCACATATTCCTGTGATATTGCTTACGGCTAAATCAGCAACAGATACGCAAATTGAAAGTTTTAATCAGGGTGCAGACGCTTTTTTGGTGAAACCTTTCAATGAAGACCTGCTTAAGGCAATGATTCAGAATCTGAATGAACGTCGCCAACGGGTGCAGATGCGATTTGCCGACAGCATGGATACCGGGGCACTGAACATAGCTGAAGAGTCGCAGGATAAGAAGTTTATGGATAAAGCGCTTAAAGTAATTAAAGAGAATTACACTGACTCAAATTTTGATGTAAGTGAGTTTATCGATACGATGGGAATCAGCCGAAGTCTGTTGCATAAGAAACTACAGAATCTTGCCGGTCAGTCAGCCAGCCGTTTTATCCGGACTTATCGTTTGAATGTAGCCCGTGAATTGATCGTGAAAAACCGGATTAATCATACGCTGAATATTTCGGAAATTGCCTATGAAGTAGGATTCAACGACCCCAAATATTTTACACGTTGCTTTACCAAGCACTTTGGCGTTACGCCAAGTTCCTTCCTTGATGAGGGTGCGGAAGCCTAATGTTGAATGATTTTCAATGCAATCTGAACGAATAGTTGTTCAGTGTAAAAATCTTTTATGTTAAATTTGCGAACACGTTTTACAGATAAATCTGATTTAAAATAGACACACATGAAACACAATCTCAAAAAGACGTGCCTCACGGCATCGCTTGCATTCTCTACATTGCTGGGTTTCCAGCAGGTAAATGCTCAGGAGTACAATGTACAGGTCGATACCAAAAAAGTGGGTTCGCCGATTCAGAAAACAATGTACGGTATCTTCTTCGAAGACATCAACTTCGGAGCTGATGGTGGTTTGTACGCCGAGTTGGTGAAAAACCGTTCGTTTGAATTCGATCACAACCTGGTCGGTTGGTTGCCTTTCGGAAACGTAAAAGTGATGAATTCCAATCCTTGCTTTGACAAAAATCCGAATTATGTACAGATCAGCTACGACAAAGAACTTACCGGAAGTGGTCTGGAAAATGAAGGATTTGCCAAAGGTATGGGGATTAAAGCTGACGAGACCTATAAATTTTCTGTTTATGCTCGTTGTGCAGATGCTCCGGTTAAGTTGAAGGTGCAATTGGTAAATTCGCATAGCGACATACTGGCTTCTACCGAGGTGGAATTTTCCGGTAAAGAGTGGAAAAAGTATTCTGTTGAACTCAAATCAAGATCAACCGATGCTCATAGCAAACTGCGTTTGACTTTGGTAAACAAAGGCGTGGTTGATTTGGATCACATCTCATTATTCCCTTCGAAAACATTCAAAGGACGTGAAAACGGTATGCGCGAAGACCTTGCTCAGGCATTGGCTGACCTGCATCCGGGAATCTTCCGTTTCCCGGGTGGATGTATCGTGGAGGGTACTAACCTGGCTACCCGTTATCAGTGGAAAAACACGATCGGAGCCGTTGAAAATCGTCCGACCAACATCAACCGATGGAATTACACTTTCGGGGATAAAAAATACTTCGACTACTATCAGTCATACGGACTTGGTTTCTATGAATATTTCCAACTCAGTGAAGATATTGGTGCAGAACCGCTTCCGGTATTGAGCTGCGGACTTTCCTGCCAATTTGAAAACCACGATCCGAACGAAAACTGTGCGGTAGATAAACTGCAACCTTTCATTCAGGATGCCTTGGATTTGATCGAGTTTGCTAATGGCCCGTCAACTTCTAAGTGGGGAAAAGTGCGTACCGATATGGGACACCCGGCGCCATTTAACCTGAAATTTATCGCTATCGGTAACGAACAGTGGGGACCACTTTATCCGGAACGTCTGGAGCCATTCCTCAAAGCCATTCGTGCTAAATACCCTAACATCAATGTAATTGGAACTGCCGGACCAAGTCCTGACGGTAAAGACTTTGAATTTGGATGGAAAGAGATGAAACGTCTCAAATCAGATCTCGTGGATGAGCATTACTACAAAGATCCGCAATGGTTCCTCAGTAACGCTAAACGCTACGATAATTATGATCGCAAAGCTCCTAAAGTATTTGCCGGAGAATATGCATGTCATCCAAAAAGCAAAAAGAACGACTTCGAAGGTGCTTTGTGCGAATCTGCCTTCATGACCGGATTTGAGCGTAATGCTGATGTGGTGAAGATGTGTACTTATGCACCGTTGTTTGCACATGTTGATGCATGGCAGTGGCGTCCTGACCTTATCTGGTTCGACAACCTGAAAAGTGTTAAGAGCGTAAACTACTATGTGCAACAGCTTTACGGAATGAATGTTGGTACCAATGTATTGACCACTACATACAACAATGGACCTTTGGCTGGTCAGGACGGTCTTTACGCTTCTACAGCTTTGGATAAAAACAAAATGGAGATCATTGTGAAAATTGCCAATACTTCGAAAGAGGTTCGTAAAGTGAAATTCACGCTTAATGGTCTGAAAGCGGCTGAAAGAAAAGGTACGCACACCATTCTTACATCTGATAATATAGATGCTGAGAATACTTTGGATAAACCAAACACTGTAGTTCCGGCTACCAAAGAGATTTCTGTTTCAGGAAATGCTTTGCAGGTGGAATTGGCTCCTCAGTCATTCAACCTTTATACAATCAAGCTTTAATTCAATAGGTAGCTATCAATATTTTTGCCCGACTTGTGAATGCAGATCGGGCTTTTTTCACTCCCATTGCTTAACCTTCGGATGCAATTGCTTGACTGACGGAAGGCATTGTTTGAGTGACGGATGCAAATGTTTCACTGTCAGAAGCCATTGTTTGACCGTCGGACGCGATTGTTTGGGTATCGAATACCATTGTTTGTGTGACGGATGCTAATGTTTCACTGTCGGAAGCTATTGTTTGACCGTCGGACGCGATTGTTTGGGTATCGGATGCCATTGCTTGACCGTTGGATGCTGTTGTTTGAATGAAGGAAGGCAATGTTTAAGTGAAGGATGCTAATGTTTACCTGTTGGATGTCATTGTATGAGTTTGGGATGTCAAAATATATATTATGGGAAAAATGAAACCCTCCTGCCGGTCAAGAAGTCCGATAGGAGGGTTTCAACTATATAAAAATCTGGAATTACAGAATAGCAACTTGATTCAATTACAATCGGGTGATCTTAGCGCCCAACGCATTCAATCGTTTGTCAATATCCTGGTAACCACGGTCAATCTGGTCAATGTTATGGATCGTGCTGATACCTTCAGCCGACATGGCAGCAATCAACAGTGCAATTCCTGCACGGATATCCGGTGAGGACATGGTGGCTGCACGAAGAGGATTCGCTTTAGCATTTCCGATTACGGTAGCACGGTGCGGATCGCAAAGGATAATCTGAGCGCCCATGTCGATTAATTTATCTACGAAGAAGAGACGGCTTTCAAACATCTTCTGGTGAATCAGCACGCTGCCTTTAGCTTGAGTCGCTACGACCAGAAATACGCTCAACAAGTCCGGTGTTAATCCCGGCCAGGGTGCATCGGCAACCGTCAGGATAGAACCGTCGATAAAGGTATCAATCGTATAACAGTCCTGCTGAGGAATATGGATATCGTCACCTTGCAGTTCCATTTGAATACCCAGACGGCGGAAGCTGTCCGGAATCATGCCCAAATCAGGGTAGGAGACGTTTTTGATAGTCAGTTCAGAGCCGGTCATGGCAGCCATACCGATGAAGCTACCGATCTCGATCATATCAGGAAGAATCGTATGTTCACATCCCCACAACGATTCTACACCTTCGATGGTCAGCAGATTTGAGCCGATGCCTTCGATATTGGCACCCATAGCATTCAGCATTTTGCAAAGCTGTTGCAGGTAAGGCTCACAGGCTGCATTGTAGATAGTGGTTTTACCTTCTGCCAAAACAGCTGCCATCACGATGTTGGCAGTACCGGTTACAGAAGCCTCATCAAGCAACATGTAGGTTCCTTTCAGCTTATCGGCTTTGATTTCGTATATCTGACGGGTAGAATCGTAGTTAAAATCAGCACCCAGTTTCTGGATACCAATGAAGTGGGTGTCCAGACGGCGACGGCCAATCTTGTCACCACCTGGTTTTGGGATAAGAGCTGAGCCGAAGCGGGCAACCAATGGCCCGATAATCATGACCGAACCACGCAAGGATGCACTTTTCTTCAGGAATTCATCTGATTTCAGGTAGTTGAGATCAACGTTGTCAGCTTTGAAACTGTAGGTGTTTTCTCCCATCTTAGAGACTTTTACCCCCATTTCACGCAACAGCTGAATCAGGTTGTTGATATCGAGAATGTTCGGAATGTTATGGATAATCACCTCTTCCGGTGTCAGAAGGGTGGCACAAATAATCTGTAATGCTTCGTTTTTAGCTCCCTGAGGAGTAATGGAGCCGTGCAGACGGTGTCCGCCTTCAATAATAAATGATCCCATGTTTATCGTTGAGTGACTATTATGTTATTAGCTTGTATTTTACTTAAGGAGGGGGATTTAATCTTCAGATTCTCAAATCCTCACATTTTCAAATCTATTTTCCCTGGCGTTTGATGTTGACTTTGTTACGGCGCACGAAAGCTTCTTTCGATTCCATCAATTTCATGAGTTCAGGAGTAACCTGAATTTTACCACCGGTATAATCGCAGAAATCCTCAAGGATTTTCTGGTCTTCCACATTGTCTTTATTCCAGGCTATGAAAGACTTCTTCATGTGGTTGACGATTAGTTTGATCAATTCCTCGCGTTCGCGTGAACCTTCAGGATAATCATCAATCTTTTTGATCATGGTTTCAATAACCAATCCGTAATGGCGGTATCTGATGCGGCTGGTTTTGTATGGAGCGTTATCAGGGTGTGTATAAAGGTTTTCCTTTTTTACGATTTCGTACGGATAGTCAATGTCCAGTTTGAAATCGGCCATAATGGCAAGGTGGTCCCAGAGTTTGTATTTGAAGTCCTCAACGTTGCGCAGGTGTGGAAACATATTTCCCATCAGGTTAATGATGGTATTGGCACAACGGGTGCGTTCTGCTCTGTCTTCGATAGTCAGGGCGTGATCCACCATGTTTTGGATGTTGCGACCGTATTCGGGCAATACCAGTTTTTTGAGTTGAGTGAAGTATTCCATTTTATTAGGGAATGAGGGGGTGAAGGATTGAGGGATATGTTTCCCTTTTTAAAACACTTTATTCTTTGGAGTTGTTGCCACAAATTCTTTCAGGTAAAATGGCTCGAAATAAGCGACATCTACAAAGTTTTCTTTCCTAAAATCGATCTCGGCCAGTGCCATCATGTTGCTAGCTAATGGATCGATGCCGCTGACAAAGATGGCATTTGGATGCGTAATGGTCGAACGGCATTTGTCTGCACCATTTCCGAAGAAAATTACTTTTCCCTTTTCAAGATATTCAAGGTATGAATTTTCATCAATGATATCTGCTGAAGTTGGTTTAACTTCGGCCAAAGAACGGTCATAGATGGTTGCAAATACTTCCATCCGGCGGGCGTCAATCATCGGGCAGAGTAACGCTTCTTCATCGGTTGACGGGTCAAACAACAATGCACAAGCCATCACCTTTAGTGTAGGAATGGCAATCAGCGGGATGTTCAGTCCGTAGCAAAGTCCCTTAGCGGTTGAAACACCGATGCGTAATCCGGTATAGGAACCCGGTCCGCAACTGACTGCCACGGCATCGAGGATTAGCTCGTGAGCTTTGGCAAAGTCAAGGGCTTCTTGTACAAATACGCCCAACTTTTCGGTATGCGAAGGACCTTCATTGTCCTGTTGGTTGAAAATAACGGCGCCGTCTTTGGATAATGCTACCGAGCAGACCGGCGTAGAAGTTTCAATATTCAATATAACTGCCATGGGGCTTTCTTACAACGTGATAAGTTACTTTAGTTTTGTTCCCAAAGGGGATGACGGGAAGTTATTGTCCGGCATTCTTTAGTCGAACGGATTGCAAAGATATATTTTTTTGCCGTTAGTATCGGTTTACTGAACTATAAAAACTACTTTTGCACCTACTTTTAAACAAATTATGATAGCACAATGATTCTATCCATGACCGGTTTCGGCAAAGCGGTTGCCGAGTTTCCCACAAAACGTGTTACCGTTGAGGTTAAGTCTTTAAACAGTAAACAATTGGATTTGTCAACCCGTATTCCCGGTCTCTATCGGGAGAAAGAGATGGAAATCCGCAACGAGCTTTCGCAGTTGATCGAGCGGGGAAAGGTAGATTTCTCCATTTACATTGAAAATCTGGGCAAAGAGAGTTCGACTCAAATCAATGCGTCGGTTGTGGATAGCTATATCAAACAGATCTCAAATATTGCTGAAAACAGTGGTGTTGCCATGCCTGCCGATTGGTTTTCAGTTGTGCTTCGCCTGCCCGAAGCGCTTAAAACCGAGATTCAGGAGCTGGATGAAGAGGAATGGAAAGGTGTGCATACCGCTATTGTCAGTGCAGTTAAGCAACTTGTTGAATTCCGCAAACAGGAGGGTGCCGGTCTTCAGACTTTGTTGGCTCAAAAGATTGATGCTATTTCATCCTTGCTGAAAGAAGTGGATAATTACGAAGGCGAGCGAATCGAACGCGTTAAAACCCGTCTTGCAGAAGGTCTTGCCAAGTTGGAGAATGTAGATTATGACCGCAACCGTTTCGAGCAGGAGCTGATTTTCTACATCGAAAAGCTGGATGTAAACGAAGAGAAGCATCGTCTCGCTCATCACCTGAAATATTTCCTCGAGACTATGGATCACGCTCACGGTCAGGGTAAGAAACTGGGCTTTATCAGCCAGGAAATTGGCCGCGAGATTAATACACTGGGTTCTAAATCCAATCATGCTGAAATGCAGAAAATTGTTGTCCGCATGAAGGATGAACTGGAGCAAATCAAGGAACAAGTCCTGAACGTGCTGTAAAAAAGACCTCCCCCTCCCGATAGCTATCGGGACCCTCCGAAGGAGGGGAGAAAGAGTGGGGGCTAATAATTCATTTTCTCATAATAAAATCGCATACTCTTTCTCCCTCCCCCTCGGGGAGGGTTGGGGAGGGGTCTCTTAATTATGAATTCAAAAATCGTCATCTTTTCCGCACCATCCGGTTCCGGGAAATCAACCATAATCAACTATTTACTAACTCAGAACCTGAACATCGCGTTCTCCATTTCGGCAACCAGCCGTGAGCCTCGGGGAACGGAACAGCACGGTGTGGAATACTATTTCCTTTCACCCGAAGAGTTTCGTACAAAGATCGCAGCCGATGAGTTTCTCGAATATGAGGAGGTGTATACCGACCGCTATTACGGAACGTTGAAGTCGGAAGTGGAACGTATCCTGAATGAGGGTCATCATGTTGTTTTCGATGTAGACGTTTTGGGCGGAGTTAATATCAAGAAGTATTACGGTGAACGGGCTTTATCTGTATTTATTCAGCCTCCAGGTATTGAGGAGCTGCGTAGCCGTCTGGTATCTCGTAATACTGATGCACCGGAAGTGATTGAGTCGCGTATTGACCGCGCTGAGTTTGAGCTGGGTTTTGCTTCTCAGTTTGATGTGGTGATTGTCAATGACGATCTGGAAAAGGCGAAAGCCGAAACGTTGACGGTTTTGAAAAACTTTTTTGAAAAATAAGATAGCCTTTTCATTCAAAGGCTGTTTATGTATAACCTTATAAATAAACACGTTTTCCCTTGAAAATAGGGCGTGATTCCTTTAATTGCTATGTTTATTTTTCGTTGGATCAGAAATCTGATTATTCTCTTTTTTGCATCATCGATCCTGATGGTGCTGGTGTATCGTGTTGTTCCGGTATATTTTACTCCGTTGATGTTTATCCGTGTATTTCAGCAGGTGGCTGATGGCGAAGCTCCGAAGTTGCATCACAAATGGGTGCCGCTGGAAGAGATTTCTCCGAAGTTGCCCCGTGCGGTGATTGCCTCGGAAGATAATCTCTTCATGAAACACCACGGTTTTGACTTCAACCAGATTGAGAAAGCCGTTGCCGAGAATAAACGTCGCAAGAAAGCGCGTGGTGCCAGTACCATATCGCAGCAGACAGCGAAGAATGTCTTCCTCTGGCCTACCAGTTCCTTTATCCGCAAAGGCTTTGAGGTCTATTTCACCGTTTTGATTGAATTTGTATGGGGCAAAGAGCGTATCATGGAGGTTTATCTCAACTCTATCGAGATGGGGGATGGTATCTATGGTGCGGAGAGTGTGGCTCAGCTTCATTTTGATAAATCTGCTAAAGAACTGACATCGTCAGAAGCTGCTACCATTGCAGCAACTTTACCTAATCCGATTCGCTTCAATTCAGCGCATCCTTCTGCTTATATCCGGAAACGACGGGAACAGATCGTTCGCCAGATGCCGCACATGGGCAAGATTGATTTTCTGGATAAGCATAAAAAGAAGAAGGAAGATTAACCAATAATAAAACCGTGTCTTCAGAGATTCAACATAGTGTAGCGTTTGATTTCCGGGATTGGGGAACAACCGATTACCGGGAGGCGTGGGACAGGCAGAAAGAGTTATTCGATGCAGCTGTCTCTGCTAAACTTGTGGCTGGAAAACCTCAGAATACCCTTGTTTTTTGCGAGCATCCTCCGGTGATAACTATTGGTAAAAGCGGGGACAAAGCCAATCTGCTCTTTACCGGTGAACGGTTGGCGCAACGGGGCGTCTCTTTTTTCGAGATTGATCGGGGAGGGGATGTGACCTTTCACGGTCCCGGCCAGATTGTCGGTTATCCCATCTTCGACCTGGAACAGTTTCACCTGGGACTGAAACAATACATCACGTTACTTGAAGAGTCTATTATCCGTCTGCTTTCTTTGTACGGATTAAAAGGCGAGCGGTTGGAGTCGGCTACCGGAGTCTGGCTTGACACTGACAATCCCCAACGCACGCGTAAGATTTGCGCCATTGGGGTGCGCAGTAGCAGATATGTGACTATGCACGGTTTTGCGTTGAATGTCAATACCGATCTATCCTACTTCTCTCTCATCCATCCTTGTGGCTTTATCGATAAAGGGGTGACCTCCCTGCAAAACGAACTAGGGCATTCTTTCGATACCGAGGTGATAAAAACGCAGCTTCTTGCAATTATGCAGGAGTTGTTTGTGATTCCCTTATAAGCTATTCAGCAATCCTACTGCCCCCAGGTAAAACATCACCTCACACAGCAATGTTGTTGCTCCGCAGATGTCTCCCGTATAGCCCTGTATCTTTTTTTTGATGTAGAGATAGATAAATGTCGTCATTGCCAGTGACAATATTCCGGCACACCAAAGCTTCATCGGCAGAAACAATCCCATCGGCAATAATCCGAATACCAGTACTCCGATAATGCGGATAAAGGTCAGCTTATCGTAGATGGTTTTTGCCTTGCTTTCGCTCTCTTTGCGGGCGTAGGGGAGATAGTTGATCATCAGCGCCGTGAGCATCTTCGATAATGGGTCGGCGGAGAAGATCAGTAACATGGCTGTTCTTGCCGGGACGGAGGCCAGCAGATTGACCAGCAACAGGTAATAGACCACAATTGCGATCAGGGCGTAGCTGCCCACGTGCGAATCTTTCATGATGCGCAGGATGTCGTCTTTCGTTCGTCCGCCACCGAAGCCGTCAAAGAAATCTCCCAGTCCGTCTTCGTGGAAGGCTCCCGTCAGTAACAGTCGAACAACGAACGCCAGTACTACGGCTACCACCGGAGGTACCAGGTATGAGCATCCCCACAATGTCAATCCCGTGATTCCTCCTGTAATCCATCCTGTCAATGGCCAGTATCCGATGATTTTGCGGAAGGCTTCTCCGGGAATTTCCACGAGTTTCCATAAGGGAATGCGGGTAAAAAAGGTGATAGCGGCGAGGAGGGATAACCCCACCCCGTCCCGATAGCTATCGGGACTCCCCGAAGGGGAGGGAGAAGTGGGGTTATTTGATGTTTCGTTCATTTATTTCTTTTATATGGACAATATAATTCAACTCATTTTCAGTGGTTGTAAACGTAAATTGTATTTGCTCAGAATGTAATTTCTCAGTTTTCCAGAATCTTGAAGGAATGTTTTCTTTTAAAATTATTACGTCGTAGCTTTTATAGTCGATAAATATAAGGTCACATGTTATCTTCTCAATACTATTCCATTTTTGAAGGAATATTCCTTCAAAATCAACCAGCAACCAATCTCCAAAATATTTGTCATTTAAATAAGTAATTTCTGGTTCACTTTTCAAATACAAATAATCACCACTATTCCAAGGTAAAGATCCTGCTGGTTTTTGCTTAATGATTATTTCTTTTGTTGATGTGAAAGTACTCCATTTTTCTATATCGGTTTCTGAATTGAATTTATCGGAACGATTAATATTCTCTTTGGTCGAAGTTAACCTTTGAAGAAATGAAACAAGTCCTATAAATACCAAAACAAGTATACTAATAGGAATTATGACCACATACAACGGAATTGTCAATATTGATAATATTATATTGAGCAATTTGTTTTTAGTTTTTGGTCGTTTGATTTTTCCTAAATATGATATTTGGGGTCTTTGATTCATCTTTAATTTTTAAAATCGAACTGATAAAATCTAACGGCACCCTCTTTCTCCCTCCCCTTAAAAATACTTCGTCACACTCGCCTTTTGCCACGAGCTCATTTCATTAATCATCCTTACCGATGATTCTATCAAAGGATAAGCACAGAGCGCACCCGAACCTTCACCAAGGCGGAGGCCGAAGTTAATCAACGGTTTGGCACCGAGGAAGTCCAGAAGCATTTTGTGGCCGGCTTCGTCGCCCTGGTGGGTGAATATGGCGTATTCCAGCACCTCCGGACAGATGCGCGATGCCGCCAGAATGCAGTTGGTCATGATGAAACCGTCGATGAGGATGACCATTTTCAGTTCAGCCGCCTTGAGCATGCCGCCCACCGCCATCACCATCTCGTAACCGCCGAAGTAGCGGATGTAATCGATGTCCGTACCGTCGCCTTTGTAGTTATCGAGTGCCGCTTTGAGGATGCGGTATTTGCGTTTCACTCCTTCGCTGTCGAAACCGCTTCCCGCACCCACGCATTTCTCCAATTCGATGCCGGTCAAACAAGTCATCCACATGGAAGATGATGAAGTGTTACCGATGCCCATCTCCCCGAAGCTGACAAGGTTCGTCCCTTCGCGGTGACACATCTCCACTACGGCCGCACCACGTTCGAGAGAGAGGTTAAACTCCTCCTCGGTCATGGCCGCTTCATGCAGATAGTTGCGAGTGCCTTTTCTTACCTTGAGGTCAATCAGTTCAGGCATAGGTTTAAAATCGTAATTGATACCCGAGTCCACCACTTTCATCCCGATGCCGTGCTGACGGGCAAAGAAGTTGATGCCCGCACCCCCTTCGATGAAGTTGAAGACCATTTGAGGCGTGATTTCGGGAGGGGAGAAGCTGATTCCTTCGGCGGCGATACCGTGGTCACCCCCGTAGATGATATTTTGCGGGTTAGAGATGGTGGGAGAGAGGGTTTGCTGGATGGTTCCAATCTGAACGGCCATCTCTTCCAGACGACCCAGTGAACCTTTCGGCTTGGTCAGGTTGTCAATTTTGTCCTGCAATTGAGTCGCAATCTCTTTGCAGGGTTTTTCAATTTTGAATGAATGCTTGTTCATACACGTTATGTTTTATTGCTTTTGAGGCAATGCGTTGTTTCGGTTATTTTTTTATTCTGAAGATATTTCTTTCAGATGTCTTCTTTGTTCATGCAGTCGTCATCCTGTGCGTTGCAGTCGTCATCCTGTGCGTTGCAGTCGTCGTTCTGTGCGTTGCAGTCGTCATCCTGTGCGTTGCAGTCGTCGTTCTGTGCGTTGCAGTCGTCGTTCTGTGCGTTGCAGTCGTCATCCTTGCTCTTGCAGTCGTCGTCCTATGCCTTGCAGTCGTCGTCCTATGCCTTGCAGTCGTCATCCATGCTCTTGCAGTCGTCATCCATGCTCTTGCAGTCGTCATCCTTTGCCTTGCAGTCGTCGTCCTATGCCTTGCAGTCGTCATCCTTGCTCATGCAGTCGTCATCCTGTGCCTTGCAGTCGTCGTCCGAGGCGTTGCAGTTGCTTTCCGAGGTGTTGCAGTCTTTAGTCAGGTGTGGTGAAAGCACTCTATTTTACCATTAATGGAATCCCAGACACCAGCATCACCACTTCATCACAATGTTTGGCTATAAACTGGTTGGTCCAACCGATTAAATCGGTAAAGCGACGTTGCAAATCATTGGCAGAAGTCCCGCCTAATCCTATTTCGTTGGTTACAAAGATAAAGACAGCTTCCTGATTGATAAAGGCTTCGAAGCGTTTTTTTACCGACTCGAGTGATTGCTCCACGTCGCCGTTGGTTTCGGTGAAGAAATTGGTACACCAGAGCGTTACGCAGTCGATCACGACTACGCGGCCGGTCACATCTACGTTTTGCAGCTCTTTCTCTTCTTCGATGTTGGTCCATTCGGGGCCGCGGTCACGCTTATGGCGTTCGATACGCTCCCGATGTTCGTCGTCCCAGATGGCAGAGGTGGCTAGATAGACGGGATTTTCACAAAGAGACAAGGCCAGGTTTTGCGCGTAACTGCTTTTCCCGGAACGCTGTCCGCCTGTGACGAGGATGATTTTTTTCATATTTGGATTGGTCACGTAGAGACGCGGCCTGCCACGTCTCACGTTAAAAGTTTATCGTTATTTTAATTTGAAATAATATTTCGGCTGGTAATCCGGCAACAATTCCGGGTGGAATATCTTCACCAGATCGGCCAGTATCACGTCCGGTTCCATCGGACCCTCTTCGTAGAAAGGAGTCTTCGCGCTATTGCAGGCAAAGACATTCTTATTTCTGAACGCATCAAATTGTTTGTACAGTTCGTAATCCTTTTGCAGGAGCGGGTAGGTGAGTTCACCCTTCGCATCGTTGTACTTGATGAGCCAGTACTGCGCTTTTTCCGCTTTCGCATAGACTGTTTCGAAGGAGAGGGGCGTAGAGCCTGCATTTTTCATATTTGCCCAAAGGTAATCAGCCCCTGCATCCTCAAGGAAACGTCCCATGTAGCTGTTTCCTCCCGGTACATACCACACCTGACCGTATTTCTTTTCGGTGAATACCGTCGGTTTGTCTTTTTCCTGTCGTGCCAACGCTGCGAGCTTGTTGTATTTGGCCTCTATTTTGGAGAAAATCTCTTCCGCACGTTGCTCTTCGCCGGTGAAGAGGGCTTCAAACTTAATCCATTCCGCGCGACCGAGCGGTGATTCCTCCATATAAGAAGCATCAATCACGACCGGCACGCCCGTCTTCTCAAACCGTCCGTAGCTGCTGTTCTCAAACGGCGAAACAATCAACGCTTCGGGCGATGCCGCAATCAATTGTTCCAGGTCGATGGCTGTTGCGAGTCCGAGGTTAATGACTTTGCCTTCGGCCAATCCGTCTTTGATTTCCGGAAGGTCAATAAATTCCGGTTCGCACACCGCCACGATGTTATCCACCTTGTCCAGTTGCTTGAGAATGCCCGCATGCACGGCAGTACACACCGCCACGGTCTGAATCGGGGTCTTTATTACCACCCCTTCGGGCAGATTAGCCGGTTTCTCCGCATCCCTGTCCACCAATAGATAGGTCTGTAGAATTTTAGTGGTATCCCACGGGTTGCGCACCGTCACTTCGGTGTAGCTATTGAAATATTTTACGGTAAAGCCATGCGCATAGCGGAGGTGAGTGCGCGTCGTTTTACTTTTACCGGTAGCCTTTTTGGTTTTCGCCGGATTGCAGGAAGAAAATGTCGCAATCAATAGGGCGAGAAGGAGGGGGAATATGTGTTTTGTTTTCATATAGGGAAAATGATTCGTTTACCCCTAAATCCCCTGAAGGGGACTTTTGTGTAGTGGGGTTGGATTAATATCTTCTGGTAAAAATTTATTCCTTGTTATTGTCCTTTTTCGATTTGTTTTGAAGCATTTCTTGAAGTCCCCTTCAGGGGATTTAGGGGTGTTGTTTTAATATCATAACTGCAATCATTATCCCCACGAATGCCACCTGCGTCCAGACATTTACCTGAATCGCTTTGGCAAAATCATCGTAAGTCAGTTCCCGTGCCGTGGTGCCAATGTAGGGTTTCTCCACGATTTTGCCGAAATAGACATTCGGCCCGCCGAAACGACAGTCGAGAATAGCCGCCAGCGCCGCTTCCGGGTAGCCCGAATTGGGACTGCTGTGGCATCTTCCGTATTTATGTACAAAGGTAAAGCCTTTCCATTTTCCCGAAACCAACAACATCAGCCATCCTGTCAATCTTGCGGGAATCCAATTGGCTACATCGTCCAGTTTAGCGGCGAATCGACCGAGCAGCAGGTATCTGTCACTCTTGTAACCAATCATTGAGTCGAGCGTATTCACCATCTTGTAGGCCAGCATGCCCGGTGCGCCAAGCAAAGCAAACCAAAACAGCGGGGCAATCACGCCATCGCTGAGATTTTCGGCCAATGTTTCGAGGGCCGCGGTCCGGATTTGGTGTGCGTTCAGATTGGAGGTGTCGCGTCCCACGATCCGGGCCACCTGTGTGCGTCCCTCGTCCAGACTTTGTGCCAATGCGCGGTTCACGTTGCGCACCTCTTTGATTAAGGTGTGCGCTGCGAGGCAGAAGAAGACGATGATGCCGTTTGCTATCAGAAATAGAGTGTGGTCAATGCTGTTTATTCCCTGCAATATACCATAACTACCGGCGAATACACTCCCCACGCAAAGCAGTGTCAGGATTGCGCCCTTGAGGAACCGGTTTTCACCGTTGTTTAGGCGTTTTTCTCCCCACGAGATGGCCTTTCCGAAGGCGATGACCGGATGTGGCCAGCGTTCGGGGTCGCCTATCAGGGCATCAAGTACAATACCCGCCAGCAAGGGGAGAATCAGTTCGGTTGGGAGTACCATGCTTTGATGTGTTGGGTCAATATCTCATTTTCTTCGGGCGTCTGCGTGCAGAGGCGGATGTATTCACCCTCCAAACCCCGGAAGTTGGTGGCATCACGAACCAGAATACCTTTTTCCAGGAGGTATTTCTTCAGGTCAGCGGCTTTCCCTTGTCGTAGTTCAACTAAAAAGAACGGAGTAATAGAAGCATGAACTTCAAGTTGCTCGATTTCACAAAGCTGATTCTGTAGGTTTCTTGAATCAACGAGCCACTGGGCTGTTGGCATATTCTTATCGTCATGTTCTAATATGAACTTTCCAGCTTCGATAGCCAGGGTATTGACGCTCCAGGGCATTTTCAGAGAAGTGAATTTATCAATGAGTCGTTTAGAACCGATCATATAACCTAATCTTAGCCCCGGGATTTTATAGGTTTTAGTCAAAGAGTGGACAAGGAGCAGATTATCGTGTTGATGAACCGCTGTAGGAGCAAGAGTACGTTGCAATGTGAAATTGGCATAAGCCTGATCAATGACAAAAGTGGTTTTGGGATATTTACTTACCCAGTCTATGATGTTATTTTTCGAATAGAAGTACCCGTCAGGATTATTAGGCAAACAAAGCCACATCAAGTCGGGTTTGAACCGCCTCAATGCGTCCTGAATGTCAAGTCTGGAGGTAAAATAGATCCTGTGCGAGTTGATGCGGCAAGCGTCTTCATACTCCGAGAACGATGGCGTGACTATCAGTGAATTATGCGAACGGAAAGCCTGTGCAATCAGATAAAAGGCTTCGGTTGATCCGTTGGTCACCAATAGCCGGTTTGCCGCAACGTTGAGTTTTTTGCTTAACGCTTTCACCAGCGAGTCCGCATTAGGCTCAGGATAACTGACTGTGGTAGGTAATGCCTTTGACAGATATTCATACAGCTCCGTCATATCTGCTCCAAACCATACGTTGGAGCTAAAATTTGAGATTATCTCCTCATTTGAAGTGTAATTGTCGTCTCCGTGTCCGTAGATCATAGTGTTGATTGTGTTGTTGATTGACTCCTTATATATCAAGGTTCAAAATTAAGTGTTCAAGGCAAATATCTGTGTTTTATATCGCTAATGAGTGAGCGAAAATTCGCATTGTCATCCCGTGCTTGACACGGGATCTCAAATTGCAGATAAGTATAACCTGAAATGTTGTCAGATTGAGAGATCCCGCATCAAGTGCGGGATGACATCACTAACATTTGATCCAACCTGACAGCGTGCTTGTACCTGTCAGCGTTAAAAATAGAACTATTTCATCATCTCATACACCAGCTCCATGTTCACATGCTTGCGCACATGGTCGGCCAGCTTGTCGTATTGCTTTTCCTTGAAAGCCTTATAGTCAAATTCCGTCTCCTGCTCTTTCTCTGAGAGCCACGGTGCGATCAATGCGTCGGTAAACTCGCGGTTATCGAGAATGCCGTGCAGGTATGTTCCGAGGCAATTGCCTTTTCGACAGCCTTCCGGCTCTCCGTTTTCGAAACGGTTGATGGTTTCGGCATCCGGTTCGGTAAGCGTTGAGCGACCGTTATGGATTTCATAACCCTCGCACAACTCTTTGCTTTCTCCGAAATAGAATTTTGATTGACGGGTAATCTTATCGTCGTCCATCGTGGTTGCAATAGGCAGTAGCCCCAATCCCGGGATGCGTCGCATGTTGCTTTCCACGCCGAGCGGGTCCTCGATGGATTCTCCCATCATCTGGTAACCGCCGCAAATGCCGAGAATGGTCTTGCCGTTCTTCGCTTCGGTCACGATGGCTTTGGCCAAACCTTCGTTACGCAGTACTGCGAGATCGTGGATGGTACTTTTCGAGCCCGGCAGGATGATGATGTCTGTTTTCGATAGCTCTTTGGGATTGTTTGTATAAAAGAGATGCACGCGCGGGTCGCGTTCCAGTGCATTAAAGTCGGTAAAGTTGGAGAGGTGTTGCAACAAAACCACGGCTACGTTCACCTTTCCGTGCATCGCTTCCCGCTGTTTGGTTTGCAGCATCACCGAATCTTCCTCTTCGATGTAGATGTCTTTGTAGTAAGGGACAACTCCCACCACAGGTATGCCGCAAAGCTCTTCGATCATAGTGATTCCAGACTCAAAGAGGCGGATATCCCCGCGGAATTTATTGATGAGAATGCCTTTGACATGCTTGCGTTCTTCCTCTGTCAATAGCATGATGGTGCCATACACCGATGCAAACACCCCGCCGCGGTCAATGTCAGCCACCAGTATCACAGATGCTCCGGCATGCATCGCCATGGGCATGTTAACCAGGTCGAGGTTGCGGAGGTTAATCTCCGAGATACTGCCTGCACCTTCCATCACGATGGGATGAAACCTCTCTGCCAGACGGTCGAATGCATCACATACTTCCACTCTCAATTTGGCTTTGTTGTCGGCTTTGAAATAATCCACCGCCTGTTGGTTGCCGATGGCTTTGCCATGTAACACCACCTGCGCTACACTATCGGCAACGGGCTTCAACAGCAACGGATTCATGTCGGTGTGACAAGGTACGCCAGCCGCTTCAGCCTGAACTGCTTGTGCACGACCGATTTCGAGACCTTCGGGTGTCGCAAAGGAGTTCAACGCCATGTTTTGCGCTTTGAACGGGGCGGGTGTGTATCCGTCTTGTTTGAAGATGCGGCAGAATGCTGCGGCTATCACGCTTTTACCAACGTCGCTGCCGGTACCGGCTAACATGAGGGGGCGGAGTTTCATTTGTGTCATGGCTTTAAACAACTTAACCGGCCGCCCGAATCCGGTGCTAAATCAGCATCGGTTCGGGTTTGCCGGTTGAGATAATGGCAGAAAGTACTTATCTTATTTATTACTTGATAAACAATGTCTTCATCGGATTGACTCCGGTTGAGAAGGTGTATTTCAGTTTACCGTTTGCGTCAAAGCAATACATTTTACCTGGATTGATATAATCTGTTTCCCCGATAAATATTTCTTTTGTTGTCGGATTGATATCCAGGCTATATGGAACACCTGTTATGTCTGCTGTATTGATAAAGCTGCTGTTGCTGAACGATTCGCTTTTTACGTTGTAAATCATATACTTCTTATTTATAATGCTCCAGTCGCTGCCGTATTCGTAGGAATACATGTATAGATTATCTCCTTCCAGTTTAATATTGAATGGGGTTACTCCGGAAATAGTAGTTACTTTGTCTGTGGTTGTTGCTACTCTTTGTAATGTAATTGGCACATCATAGTAATTACCCATAGAAACAACATAAAGATCACCATAGCTGTCAGCCTGAATCATCGTAGGATTATATGCTACAGTTATCTTTTTAGTTTCTGTAAATGTTACCGGATCAATTACTGATATAGTACTATCAGGCATCGAGTTTACCACATAAAGCTTATTGTTTGCAGCAATAATTTGCTCGGGACTTGATCCAACTTCGATCATTTTTTCAACACTCAGAGATGTTGTGTCAATGCGTGCAACATGTCCGTCATAAAGTGACAGATAAATTTTACCGTTATATGCAGCAAGACTTCTTACTTTTCTTGGTGCATTGGCATCATTGACAAATGAAATAGATTTGATTGATTTCCCTGTTTTAGCATTAAGTACTTCTACAAGGCTTGATGTTGAAATACCTACATAGATTTTGGATCCATACTGAATAATATCCTGTCCGGTATCACCCAATCCTCGGTTATTTATTCCACTGAAGAAGTCATTGTATGAGTTTTTGGTAGTAAGATCACAAAATGTCAAAGATGTATTATTTCCATTCATCTTTCCACTATTAAGAACTATGATTCCATTAGAAATAGAAGAAATAGACTTAATAGAAGACGGGGTTTCGACATTTGATAACGTGTATGCAACATCGTCTGTCTTTTCACATGAAGTGAAAACCATGCTGCTCAAAGCGATTAACGATAAAAACAATGAGAGTTTTTGTTTTTTCATAACTTGTTTTTGATTTGTGTTTGAAGTTTAAAAAGAATACGAGAGT
>JAUZOF010000109.1 GCA_030706585.1 Bacteroidota bacterium | reverse complement strand
GAAGGATATGAGCTGGCAGACTATATAGCAATTGCGTCCAATCATGTGAAACAAAGCTTTATCAATAGAGGGTTTCCTGAGCAAAAACTTATTCAAAACCCTTATGGTGTGGATTTATCCATGTTTTATCCGACTGAATTGATCAAGGAAAATCCATATGATATCATCATGGTAGGTGGTTGGAGTCTGCGTAAGGGATGTGACTTGTTAGTAGAGGTTTGTCGAAAGTATGGGTACTCATTATTACATGTGGGAAGTATTGTCGATCTGGAATTTCCGAAAGATTCAAATATGACTCATGTTGATTCTGTGGATCAATCCCATTTGGTAAATTATTATTCGCAAGCGAAGGTTTTCGTTCTTCCCTCAAGAGAAGAAGGACTTGCGATGGTACAGGCTCAGGCATTGGTTTGTGGATTGCCTATAGTTTGTTCTAAAGATTCTGGAGGTGAAGATTTAAAAGAACTACTTATAGATAAAAAATGGATCATTGTAGCATCAGAGAATAATATTGAGGAGCTTAATCGTTGTATACAGGATGCTCTTTTGATGTGTAGCTCTCAATTACAATTAAGATCTTATTCTACGGGTGTCCAAAAAGATCTAAGTTGGATGAAGTATGGAGAAAGATATATTTGTAATCTTAAATTAGCACTAGGTGGAGTATTTGTCAACAGATAATATAAAGACATTTAGAACTTTTGTGACAAAGTTCTTATTGGTGTGTTCATTTCTTGAACTTTGCTTTTTCTTTTCTTGGACATCATTATTTGTAGTACTTACGGTATTAGTTAATTGGTGTATATCTTATTATTTGATTTTCAGACAAAGTAATATATTAAGGTATCCTTTGTCTACTTTTGTGCTGATAGGCTATTGTTTGTTTTTTGTTGTAATGCCAATTCCAGCGACTCTATTAGAATTTAAACCAGTGATATTTAATCTGAAGAATCCAATAGATACATTTACGCATATTTCATTGATATTGTGGGTTTTAATTGGGACTTTCGTGTTTTATAAGCGCTCTGTTGGGTCACGTAATGTTTTAAGGCCATTATTTAATAGTTTAGGCCTGTACGATAAGTTTAAGTCAAAAGAAATTTGGGCATTAGCTATATTGGCATTAGTCACTACAGCTATTAATATAATAATTTTTGGAAGATGGGCTTCTGATGATAAATTGGTTGATAAACCGTTGTTATTAGATTTATTATCTAAATACGGGCCTTTTATGAATGTTCCACTTCTATTTTTATTTCCGTCGTTCAATATAATCCAGGATTATACTACATCTTCAAGAAGGTGGTTGATTGTCTTATTCGCTATACTATTATTCATTATAGGTGTTGCATCTAATGTTCGTACAATGGCAGTTTCATTTGTCTCATTGGCATTGTTTGCTGCATTATTGATGTGGTTGATGGGCCAAATTCACATAAAAATAAAAAAGCAATATCTCGTGTTAGTCTTTTTGTGTGGGTATTTTTTTACAGGTCCATTTTCAGATTTATCATTAGCTATGGTGATGGTTCGAGGCGAAAAAAATGGAATTAGTGGCATGGAGCTGCTAAGCAAAACTTTAGATGCATATCAAGATAAAAAGGAATTGAATGCATTTAAAAACATGCTTGACAAAAGTAAAGTAGCTTTAGGCAAAACAGATTGGGATGAAAGTTATATTGATAATGACCTTTTAGCTAGATTTTGTAGTGTTAAAACAATAGATGAGTCTATATTTTATGCAAAGAAAATTGGGTTTGCAAATGATAAAATGCAAATTGACTATAAAAATCAAATGGTAGCTATGTTGCCTGCAAGTATTTGTGAATTGTTTTTTGGAATGAATAGAGCAGAAAGAAGTGATATAACTTCTTATAGTGAAACAGATTATCTTTATGCTATAGCCACAAATAATAAGTCTGGGTTAGGGAGTTTTAGGATTGGATCATTAGCTGGCATTGGATTGTCCATATTTAGTTATGGGTATTTGTTTATTATTATGGGCATCTTCTTTATTTTGTTTTTTTTATTTGATTCAACTGTTAGAATTACAGAAGATAAAGGTGTTGTGTTTTCGTTATGGTCGTTTTGTAATATATTATTGATTGGATATATAACATCATGCGGACATAATTTTTATACTGAAGTGAGGTATATTGTAAGGGGATTTTGGGAATCAGTTTTTTTCTATATGATATGTGTGTTTTTACTCAAGAAGTTAGTATGGGTTTTTAGTGTGAAAAATATAAAGATATGAAGGTTAGAGATTATTGCATTAGAGTGTTAAAGCACGGCTATAGAATTTTAAGTCGAAAAAAGTTCCCGAATCCAGCCTGTGATTGTGATAGACAATCATCAAATGATAAAATATACAACTTACTTTCATCTGGTAAGCCGTGTATGATTTCTCGTTTTGGAACTACAGAAATAAATTGTATAAATAATTACTTGTGCGTAGCAGATTCACAGCATTATTGGAAAAGATATTGGAATTATGTGATTGATAAGACTCATACACCCTGGTGGAACGAAGATCATTTCCAAATAATGAGTATATATTCTGGTATATTTCCGCCAGTAAAGGATACTGCTGAAAGATTTTCGCAAAGATACCTTCAAGATATTCCTGAAATTGATTTATTGGCTTGCCATCAATATTATGAAAAATTTATGCCACTAAAATCCAATGTGATTAAAGTACAACTAGAAATGTTATATCCTTTTTTTGTGGAAAGACCGTGGACTAGAGCCCTTAAATCAAAGAAAGTTTTAGTGATTCACCCTTTTGAAGAAACGATCAAAGGGCAATATATGAAAAGAGAATTATTATTTGATAATCCAGATGTATTCCCAGATTTCCAGCTTATTACCTATAAAGCTGTTCAATCTGTAGCAGGATCATCTGTTCCATTTAAAGATTGGTTTGAAGCGCTCGCTCATATGGAAAGTGAGATTTCTGCTATTGATTTTGATATCTGTATTATAGGGTGTGGTGCCTATGGATTACCTCTTGCTGCTTATGTTAAAAGAATGGGAAAACAGGCAATTCACTTAGCGGGAGGAACACAATTATTATTTGGAGTTTTAGGTAAAAGATGGGTTGAGCAATATAGTGATACTTGGGAATATCTTCCAGGTAAACCTATAAATATAAATTATAGACCACTGTTTAATGAACATTGGTGTTATCCCATAGAGACAGAAAAGCCGCAGGCTGCTCAAAAAGTAGAGAATGCTTGTTATTGGTGATTATTAGGTTGATGTTTTTGAGGAAATTGCATAGGAAATGAATTCTATATTAAAAATATTTGTGCATAATTGGCTTGCTATCCTATACTTTAATTTTAAGGTATTGCCCATAAGGCAAGCGGTGAAGCTTCCTTTTGATTTCTACTATAAAGTTCGATTTGAGAATATAAAGGGAAAAATAAAGATTGATTCGCCGGGGATCCATCGGGCAATGATCAAGATTGGAGGTCGGGGCAGTGAAATGTTTTCCCGAGAACAAACTATAATTGATATAAAAGGAAATGTTTTGTTTAAGGGGATCACAGAAATCGGTGCAGGGTGTTTGTTGAGAGTTGAGGAAGACGGAAATCTGTTTTTTGGAAATAAAGTAAGAATCGGGGCTAAGTCCAAGATATTCTGTGAGAATAATATAGTATTCGGTGATGAAATAGACTTTAGCTGGGAGTGTCAGATTTTCGATACGAACTTCCACTTTATGAAAGATATTTCAAGTGGAAGACTCATTCAAAAGACTGGAACAATCGAAATTGGTTCTTATAATTGGTTTGGCAATCGTGTAAATGTGATGAAAGGAACAAAAACTCCTGAAAATATGATAGTGGCTTCGAATAGTCTTTGTAATAAAGATTATACAGATTTGGCAGACTATTCATTGCTAGCTGGAAGTCCAGCTAAATGTGTAAAAACAGGTATTAAACGAATGTTTGAGGGGGTAGATCTATGAAAATTGCAGCGATACTGACTTGCTATAACCGAAAAGAGAAAACCTTAGAGTGTTTGCATTCGTTGTTTACTATCTTGCCATCTTGTGAGGTTTATTTGGTCGATGATGCTTCTACGGATGGTACGTTAGAGGCTGTATCCGGATTATTTCCATCGGTAAACATAATAAAAGGAGATGGGACCTTATTCTGGAGTCGGGGGATGTTTACTGCATGGCAGGCTGCTCGGAAGCAGGACTATGATTATTATCTCTGGCTAAATGATGATATTCAGTTATATCCATATTGCATAGAAGAGTTGTTGGAGTGTTGTGAGTGGGGCGAAAGCAAATGTATTATATCCGGATTAATTGAAAACTTTGAGAAAACTGAGATTCTTTATGGAGGGTATGATAATCGTAAAAGATTAATACAACCTCACGATCAACCACAAGAGATTCGATTAATGAATGGCAACGTTGTTTTGGTGCCAAAGTACGTGGTAGATCATATTGGAATTATTGATCAGGTCTATCATCACGATTTAGGGGATGTCGATTATGGTCTGTCAGCACAGAAAGCCGGCCTAAAGGTGCTATCTACACGCAAAGCTGTAGCAGCGGGTTATAGTAATAAAATATGCCGGGTAAGGAAATGGGATAGCTCATTTGCAGAACGCTTTAAACGGCTTTATTCTCCTTTGGGCTCAGATCCAGGTACAAATTTCTATTATCGGAACAAGAACTTTGGATTTGTGAATGCTTCTTGTTATTGGTTGTATCTGCATTTTATTAATATGTTACCTGATATCGTTGTAATGCGGATATGGGGAGATATTTATTGTGATAAATAATTTGACAGTATGAAGGTTTTGCATTTTATATCGTCGATAGACAGAAATTTAGGAGGGACTACAGCGTATCTTCAATTACTTGCCAATGAGTTGGGAAAGTCAATAGAAGTGATGGTTGTGGCAGGAGATCACAGACACGATCCGGTTGAGATAGAAAATGCAACGGTTAAGCTGATCGATATAAAAATGGCATCATCTCTAAATGTTTTAGGCCTATACAATAAGCGTCAAAAAATCAAGAGACAGATCAATGATATTTATGTTGATTTTAAGCCAGATATTGTTCACATAAACGGTGCTTGGATGCCTCAGTTGTCTATAGTGCAGAGTGAGGCAAAGAAAAAAGGAATTCCGGTCGTATTGTCTCCGCACGGTATGATGGAACCCTGGATCATGAACCGTAATAAATGGAAAAAGAAGATCGCATATCGTTTATTCCAACATCAGGCCAACATCAGTGCTGATGTGTTACATGCAACTGCGGATTCGGAGAAAATAAATCTGGAAAAGCTTGGTTATGATCAACCTATAAAGATCATACCGAATGGGATAGAGATTGACAATATTACAATTAAGACAGACTGGTCGCCAAAAAGAAAAATTCTTTTTCTATCAAGAGTTCATCCCAAAAAAGGAATTGAACATTTGATAGATGCCATTGCGACTCTGAAAGATCATTTTGCCGATGGGCAAATAATCATTGCCGGAGAAGGAGAGGATGTATACATTGAACAACTAAAACAAAAAATAAAGTCACAAGGAGTAGAGCCGCTTTTTGAATTTATAGGCGGCGTATATGGTGATCAAAAATGGCAACTGTTTAAAGAGGCTGACATATTCGTTTTGCCAACATATAGTGAGAATTTTGGAATCGTAGTAGTTGAGGCTTTAGCATCGGGCACCCCTGTGATTACTACAGTAGGCGCTCCATGGGAAGAATTAGTGAAAAATAAATGCGGCTGGTGGACTGAGTTAGGTACTGAGCCTTTATTAGAGGTTCTTCGTCAATATTTAGAGGTAAGTGCTGATGGCCTTCGGATAATGGGGGAGAATGGCCGTAAGTTGGTAGTGGATAAATATAGCTCTAAAAAAATGACAGAGGATATGATTGCCTTATACAAAGAATGTTTGAATGCGCAAAAATAATATAGAGATGAAAAAAGTAGGGATTATCACGATTCTAAAAGTAAATAATTACGGGGCGGAACTACAGGCTTTTGCTTTACATAGAAAGCTACAGACTCTGGGGGTAGAGAATGAAGTGATAGATTATCTCTATTACAAGCATCCGGATTATAAATTTGAAAGGGAAGCTGCTCCAATGGTACCCATTTCCTTAAAGAACCGTATAAAAGGCAAACTGCTGAAGATATATGAACGGACTGCAAAATATGGAAATTTCAACTCAGCTAAACGCCGGGAAGAACGATTTGCCGCTTTCCATGCAAAGAATACGAAACTTTCTTCAACATATAAAAGTATTAGCGCTTTATACAATGCCAAACATCCTTATGATGTGTTTGTAGTGGGGAGTGACCAGGTATGGAATCCTATTACACAGGTTTCTTTAAAACCCTATTTTTTAACATTTGCACCAAAGGATAAGAAGAAAATTTCTTATGCTTCTAGCTTTGGTGTAAGTCAGATTGCTGAGAGTGATAAAATCGTGTATCGGGATTGCTTAAATAATCTCGATGTTTTATCCTGTAGGGAAAAACAAGGAGTAAACATAATCAAAGAGTTAACGGCAAGAGAAGCAACGCATGTTTTAGATCCTACCTTACTGCTTTCGGCTGAAGAATGGAGTAAAGTTGCTGTTCCGGTTAAGGATCAGCGTCCCTATATTTTGATGTATGTGTTGACTCATTCTCCCTATATTACGAAACTAGCTTTACATTTAAGCGAATTGACCGGATATCGAATTGTACGTTTATGCAAAAGCCCAATGAAAGAAGATCGGGGCAGTGTAATTGAGAATATAACAGATGCAGGTCCTGCAGAATATCTAGGATATTTTCAGAACGCGTCTTTTGTGTTAACCAATTCATTTCATGGAACGGTATTTTCTATCATTAATAAAAAGCCTTTTTATATTATAGCCCCGGCAAAGAAAACGAATAACAGCCGTCAACGGGGATTATTGGAGTTGGTGGATCTGGAGAACAGACTAATTAATGAAGGTGCTGAATTCCCGGCTAAAGAAAACCTTGCAGTTGACTTTACCATGCCGCATGAAGTCCTTGAAAAGGAAAAAGAAAAGTCGATACAATATTTATTGTCAGCCATAAATAACTAAAGAGATGTCTCAGGTAATAGAATTGTGTAGCATTGAAGAATGCACCGGATGTGAGGCTTGTCAAAACAGTTGTGCATCAGGTTGTATTGAAATGAAACCTGATGAAAAGGGGTTCTTGCTCCCGGTAATTAATCATGAAACCTGTACGAAATGTGGCCTTTGCGTAAAGAAATGTCCGGTGTTAAACAAACCTCAGTTGCAAAGAACCAAGACTCCGAAGGTATATGCCTGCTGGCATAAAGATGACGGAGTCAGAATGAAAAGCTCTTCAGGGGGCTTGTTTTCGGTGTTGGCTGAGTCGGTTTTGAAGGACAACGGAATTGTGTACGGGGCTGCTTACGATCAGGACATGGTAGTCAGACACAAGGGGATTGATGCTGCTAATAAACTGGATGACCTGAGACGTTCAAAGTATGTGCAGAGTGAAATCGGTAATACTTTTAAACAAGCAAAAGAAAATCTCCGACAAGGAAAAAAAGTACTATTTGTAGGAACTCCTTGCCAAGTATCAGGTTTACATTCGTATTTGGGAAAAGAATATCCGAATTTAATAACTTGTGATTTTATTTGTCATGGGGTACCTTCACCAAAAGTTTTTAAGTCCTATATAAATTGGCTGGAGAAAAAAGAAAACAAAAAAATAACTTCAATCAACTTTCGAAATAAGAAAAACGGTTGGGAAAATATATTATCTACAGCAACAACTTCAAGGAATAATGAAATAAATCTATCAGGTCAAAAGAATAATTTCTACTATGGCTTTGTGGATGCCGTTTTTAATCGTGAATGTTGCTATAATTGCAAATACATGACATATCCAAGAGTCGCAGATTTTACTTTAGGCGATTTTTGGGGGATTGGGGATAAAATTGAGTTTAGTCACAGCCGAGAGAAAAAGAAAGGGATTTCTTTATTAATGGTAAATTCAGAGAAGCTATCAATATTAAAGACGAATATCGTTGAGTTAGAAGAAAGAACCCGACTGGAAGCGGAAATGCGAAATGTACATTTGTTTAAACCAGTATCTTTACATCCGATGAGAGATGGATTCTTCCATGATTTCAAGAAATATCCATTTGAGATTATTGTGGACAAATATCTTAAATTGCCAATTGCAAGAAAAGCAAAGATTTTCGTAAAAGAGAAATTCAATTTTTCTGTAATTACAAGACTAAGAAAGATTGCGCGTCAGTTTAAATAAGAAATAGATGGATACTGTAGTTGATAAATCAAAATATTCAAACAATTTCTCTTTATCTAATAAGCTTGTTCGTTTTTTTTGGATAGTTTGTTGTTTGATTTTATTCAGACCGTATTCTTTGCGGTTTTTTAGAAAGTGGAGAGTATTTATACTCAAGTGCTTTGGAGCGAAAATCGAATGGACTTCATTAGTACATTCCAGTGTAAAGATCTGGGCTCCCTGGAACTTAGAGATGGGGGGGTATGCGTGCATTGGACCAAATGTAGATTGTTATAATCAGGGTAAAATCACAATAGGAGCAAATACTACAATATCTCAAAAAAGCTATTTGTGTGCATCAACTCACGATGTTTCAGATCCGAAGCATGCTCTAATATTAAAACCCATAGTTATTGAAGATCAAGCCTGGGTAGCCGCTGATGCGTTTATCGGCCCGGGAGTGACGATTGGTCAGGGTGCCGTGGTTGGAGCCAGATCGGCTGTATTCAGAAATGTAGATCCCTGGACAGTTGTTGGAGGTAATCCCGCTCAGTTCATCAAAAAAAGAGAAATCAAGAAATAATATGCAACCAACCATAACGGCTATCATACTGACCTTTAACGAAGAGCAGCATATTGAACGTTGTATCCGCTCGTTATCTGGAATCGTTGATCAAGTCTTTGTCATTGATTCATACAGTCATGACAAGACGACTGAAATAGCGGAGGCGCTGGGTGTGAAAGTTTTGCAAAATAAATTTGTTAATCAGGCAGTGCAGTTCAACTGGGCATTGGATCATTGTGACATTGCCGGAGATTGGATCATCCGCATAGATGCTGATGAATATGTGGAGAATCCGCGAACGATAGATGTAAAAGAATATCTATCTCAATTGCCCGCTGATATTACCGGTTTGCATATTGACAGGAAGATTGTATTTATGGGTAAACCGTTACTTCATGGCGGCTGGTACCCCAAGAAGAATCTCCGCGTATTCAGAACTGGAATAGGTCGTTCTGAAGAACGTTGGATGGATGAGCATATCGTGTTGTCCTCCGGTACATGCGGTGATTTGCCGATTGACTTTGTAGATGAAAATCTCAACAATCTGACCTGGTGGATACAGAAGCATAACCTTTATGCAAATCGGGAGGTAGTTGATTTTTATCTGACTAAGTTTCAAATGCAGAATGATCACGAGGTGCTTCCAAAACTGTTTGGTTCGGAGGCCGAGCGCAAGCGGTGGCTGAAAGAGAAATATATGAATTTCCCCTTTTTCCTCCGTCCATTGATCAACTTTATCTACCGCTATATCATTTTACGCGGTTTCCTGGATGGAAAGCAAGGATTGATGTGGCATTTCCTGCAGGGGTTTTGGTACCGCTTTTTGGTGGATGCTAAGATCTATGAACTGGAGAAGAAAATGGGAGGAGACCAGGAGCGGATTGTAGAGTATATCCGGGGGAGGTACAGAATATAGGGATTGAGGGTCCCGATAGCTATCGGGAGAGGGACTGAGGGTGTGATAATCCACGTTGAGAAGCACCTGTAGCGCCAAAGGAGAAATAAAAGATTAATGATATGAGCTCATCAAACAACATCATACCCGTTTCAGAATCGGAACAAATGGAGTTCAAGACCTCATTCAATGATGAGGTGATTGTTTCGTTGGTCGCATTTTCGAATGCGAAAGGAGGGGTGGTATATGTAGGTGTACAGGATTCCGGCGAGGTAAGAGGAGTTCGGTTGGGCAAAGAGACGATTCAGGGTTGGGTAAACGAAGTGAAGAATAAAACGGCACCGGTAATTATTCCTGATTTGGAAATAATTACTGTTGACGACAAACTTATAGTCTCTCTTTCGGTGAATGAATATCCGGTAAAACCTGTTTCAACAAAAGGACGATATTATAAACGGGTAGGAAATTCCAATCATTTGTTGACGGTTTCGGAAGTTGTAGATATGCATTTACAGTCGATCAACTCAAGCTGGGATGCCTATCCCGATCCGCTTCATTCCATTGATGATATTTCTTTGGAAAAAGTACAGGCCGCTATAGAAGTCATGAAGCAAAATGGTTTGTCGATCACAGAGAATCCGCTTTCGTTTCTTCAGAAATATTATT
>JAUZOF010000108.1 GCA_030706585.1 Bacteroidota bacterium | reverse complement strand
TGTTAAACTGTTATTTTGTATCGGTTGTTAATAATGTGTAAATGCGCTTTTTGGGGGTGTTTAGACTTACTTGAAGAACTATTTGAGCATTTTTTATTCGCCCTGCATGTGTGACAACTCTGGTTCGTAACTCTAGTATATGACTCGTACGTGAAACGTTGGCTTAAGTTTAAGGCAAGACAGATCATTGTGAAATGGAATTGAAGATCGCATAACGTTTTAGAACAATCAGAAGTACATCGATTGTGGAAAATTGCTCTGATGTACAAAAAAATAGATATAGGCCATTCGCATGTGGACGAGTTTGTCAAAACCAAATGAAGCCTTCCTATGGAGTGGTCGAACAGAAGGAGTGCTGCAATAAAGCCATTTGTGTCGTATTGATCCTGTATTTATCCTAAAAGGAGTACCCGAGAGGGATACTGTTGTATCGCACTTTCGGGTATTCTAATAGTTCTGTTAACAATTGACTCTGTATCCAATTTGTTCTCAGTAGACTTTTGTTCTTGCAAAGATTAGCTGAATAACACGTAGAGTAGTGTGATAGGGTAGTGAGTGAATTTGTTGCTCACTACCTACTCGTTTATATCTTTGAGTACTGATCATGAGAAAAATGATTGATAAGACCGGAAGTGACATACTTTTTAATATACTTATCTGCTGTTTTACTTGGTATATTTAGTTCGTCAGCAACAGATAGATAATCTTTTCTACTAAATTCAATCGGGAGATTCCTTAGGAATTTGTCTTTTAGGGTCGATTTTTCATACGTTTTATTTTCGGTTGGCAATTGTTTGAATTGATATGCAGAATGCTCCAATAAAACTTCTACCATTGATAAAACAGCATTAAAATCAATATCCCTACAAGTCAATACGTTATATATTTCACCATCATCCATGACTCGGAGTGTTGTCAATATCATCATCAGTCTAAAAGCTATAAGCCCCATCCGACGAACAGAAGCAATAAACTCTAAACCATAGAGGGCGACGTAATCTACTTGCAACTGGTCGAAACGTGAGTTAAATTCAATTTGTTGCTCAGTAGTTAATTCAAATCTTACAGTTTGTGTCAGTTGATTTAGATATCTATAGAAATCGAAGTATCTCAGACCAAGTTGAAAGAAGTAATTATCAAGTGAAGAGCAGGGGTCTCCTGAGAATACATTGTTCCATATGATCTGAACATTCATTCTGTAAGTTATAAAACGGCTGGCTAGTCCATTCTCAGCATTAGGAATTAGTAATCTATATTGCGCGGGTGTCCCGGATAAAATAACAGATAATCTAGGTTCTGAAATTTCAACATATTCTTTGTCTTTTCGACGATTAAAGGCTGTTTCTTCATGATGAAACGCTTTGCGTAACCCCTCAGAGTAATTGCCATATTCACTTTTTAATGCATTAGAGAGTGTGTCTGCTTCAGTCTCAAAAAGAATTCCAGATCCATTGTTGTCATTCAAAAGCTGGGAAAAACCTGTAGCGCTATTATTTGCAGGGATAAATAGCATTCTTAGAGGAGGAACCGCTGGAGGCTCAAGATTTGTTTTGTCTTTACTTGATGCATATTCAGCTTGTTTTTTTCTAAAATCTTCCGATTCAATTTTTGACTTTTCACGAAATGACTTATGGATTGGTTCAACTAATTTTCGACAAAGGGCTAACCTTCCTTTGCCGGCTGAAGCTGGAGATAAAACAAACAGATACAAGTTAGGATAAACGACTCGCTCCCCATATATGCCGTAGATATTAGGTAGGCAAGCCGAAAACACCATGAGAGATCCTAGCAAAAGAATATCGCGGTCTTCACAAGAAATGGATTTCTCAACAACCGGATTCAATATGTCAGGAAGATCTGAGAACACGTTATCTGAAAAGACAGGGAGTTTTGTCTCTTCCAGGTCTTTGATTTCAAATGTTGAATCGCTTCCCAAAATTTCAAATCTATTTGAGGGATGATTAATTGCAATATCAACCCCAGCTCTTTTTGCCAGATAATATAAAGTTCTAATAGTTATTCCACTTCCTCTAGAAGCCAGGCAAGCAGAATATTGTTTGTCAGTTTCCACTTGAGAATAGTTAGGATAGAAGCAGCTTATTCGATGATAGTATTTCCGACCGTTTTCACCCAAATGTTCAGATAGAGCAAAGCCTACATCTCGCCAATCCGAATAGTTGGGCGCAATATCAATTTTAGAGGATTCAATTCGTTGAGTCAGGAATTCTATATCATTCTCATTAATCTGTACTGTTTTTAAAGAGGTGTCATCGCAAGATGATGATTTTTTTGTTTTCGTGTTTTCATTGAAGTTAGAGGAGCTCCAGTCTTCAATTTTAAATACTTTATTTCTCATAATTGTTTAGTAATTTAGGGTTGATATAAACGTTAGGATCATGGCAAAGGAAGCAGGTCCGACTAATATCTCCCGTTCCTTTATCAACTTCTACAGAATAAGTTGCTAGCATATAGTTTTTTAGTGCATCAAAGTACATTTCATGTGTACCATGGTTCAAATCAATTTCAATAATCCACTTTAAACCGTCTCCAGAGGGGCTGATAAAAAGAAGTTGTGTCTCAAAGTATTCGTCATTAAGTATCTTTTGGCGTAACACCTCGAGATTACTGACATGATCCATATCCAGACAAATTAGGCATGTTTGTTGTATGATTTCTTCTTTTTTTCGGGATTTGAATCTGCCGGAGAAGGTGCAATGGTCAAACATCTTACATTTATACCTTCTAGCGTCAGAGGTATTTGTTATACCTCTCAGCATTTCAGTGATTTGCTTATATTCCTCTCCCTTTATTGCATTATATACTTGTATCAGATTTACTTCTTTGTTGGGAAAAACGTTATTAACTGGAGCTCTAAAGAAGGAAAAAGTAGGCAATTCTCGGCTCATGAAAATTTGCGGAATTGATGAAAACTCGGCGTTATCAATGATGTTGCTGTAAAATTTTTTGTCTTCATTGAGACGCAACCCCATGTCATTATTAATTGCTTGCAACAGATCGTCTCCTGACTTGTTGTAATGAATCTCAGCAAAACAGAACACATCTCCCTTGGGTATTGAGTTTTCACTATCAAAATGATGAGCTAATTCTTTATCAAAAACATTACCGAGGATATTTTCTTTATTGATAAATACATTAAGTGTTGGTTTATTTTCATTGAAAGGATTCTTTGTTGGGGGACAAACTCTTCCCTCTAGGCGAAGTACCAATTCGTTTGGATAGTATTTATTCAAAATATGAGCGTAGATCCTTAGGCCGTAATGGGTCTTGTTTAAGATCTGCTCTTTACTTATTGTTTCCATAATACTTTGATCTTAAACGGTTATTATTCTTATTCATTAGGAATTCATTTGCTTCAGAATGTAGCTCCTGGACTGTTTTTCGTTTATCACTCAAGAGCCAAAGATCGATTTCGCTTTTCAAAAATTGAAGCTTCTTTCCTTTTTTGTGGTAAGGGATGAGTCGCTGGCTTACCCAACCATATACAGTCTGATGGGCAGGCCTATCCGGCAAATAGTCACATAATTGTTGTAGATTAAACCACTTGTCGTCTTCGGATTCTTTCGACGTTAATGTACTT
The DNA here is from genome assembly GCA_030706585.1 of Bacteroidota bacterium. GTDB lineage: Bacteria > Bacteroidota > Bacteroidia > Bacteroidales > UBA7332 > CAXXIC01. The sequence goes on along the minus strand of JAUZOF010000108.1, from coordinate 7,012 downwards.
AGTAAGGTTTCTAATCTTTCGACCTTACAGATGAGAAATTCCATCGCTTCCGGAAGTCTCTCAAATGTGATTTGTTCATTTGTAAACATGAGAATAAATCTCCTCGCCAAAATGTAATGCCTTATGGCGGTTTTCGAAATTAGTGGCGTGTTCTAAAAAATGAAAACCACGACTTCAATTGAAATCGTGGTACAAAAGAGATTGGGGGATTTTGGGGGATATTCTCCCAAAAAAAAGAAACTTATCCCCCAGTTATTGGGGGAAAGCTTTATACAAGCGGTTTTCCTGAAGAAATATAGTTGTAATCCAGTTCTACTTTTTCTATGAATTGGTCGGCTTGGTATTTGTATCTATCCTCTTTTGAGTTTGGATTCAAGACCAGACAGTTGCCTTTAATTGTTCTTGTATCTGTTTTTAAGGCCTTAGAAATGTGTTTGTATATCATTTCCTTCGATAAATTGTAGGTCTTTTTCAAGTAATCTAGGTAACCTAAATAGGATAGCATAGCAACGGAGTAACATATATTATTCTCTAGTATTTCCTTCAGGAGTCGATTTTGAGCTTTTGGGTTCAGGTCTTTAATCTTAGGTAATTCCATAAAGAGATATGGTGAAATAACAGCCATAAATGCAGAATGTTTTTCTTTGGCAAATTGAGCTACATACGTCGATTCGGGCTCTGGCTTTCTCGCATTTATTTCGTTTTCTTGTTCGATGCTTAAAGTTAGAATTTCTTGGATATATATATATTCAGGAAGGGGTTTGTTTAAGATCCGACAATAGATATCTGATATTCCCATTTTATCATCATCATGAATATGAGCTGATAAGCGATTTTGAATTTCTAAATAACATTTGATCAGTGCTGAAAGCATATAGTGAAAAATAAAGGTGGATTCTTTGTGTGCTCTATCGACACTAAAGTCGCAGATTTTAGTGCCGATAAGACTTAAATCAAAACTGTTTCTCCCAATAAGTTCATTGATTTCTTTCAAAAAAGCATAGATTTTTTCCTTTATCTTTTTGAGTTGATATGCGATTAAATTACTACTCTTTCCATCAATTTCTTTAAAAAACGAATTGAGATACCCGGAAATATCATTATCTATTAGTCGTTGATAAAATTTAGTCCTGATGGAGAATGGTGATACTCCAAAAACTAGCTTATATTGAGGGGTGAATTCTTCTTTAATAAGAGGATTGGATCTCAATTCAGGAGAGTAGTAGTCGTCAGGCTGAAGATTTTTATTAAGCCAAGGACGAAGCTCAAAACGCAAAATTGATTCTATATTATTCATATCTCTGGGCTATCTGTATTGATGTTTAGTTTTATCGCACTTGCTGCCTTTTGCTTCTTCTCATCCACGACTTTGGCATAAACTTGAGTAGTCTTCACATCGGTATGTCCTAGCATTTTGGAAACGGTGTATATGTCTGTTCCACCTGCTAATTGCAGGGTTGCATAAGTGTGTCGGAAGCAATGAAACGTAATGTTACGGGTGATGCCTGCGGCTTTTATCCATCGTTTAAGTGGGGCGGAAATCCAGGATGGGTTAGGTAGGTCTTCGAAAACCAATTGTCCGCTTTCGCGAGGTGTTCCGCAAAGTTGAAAAGCTTGTTGGGATATTGGCATATATTCAACGCCTTTTGTTTTCTTCTGAGTGAAGTTGATGCGTATCTGTTCTCCGTTAAGTTGTATTTCTTTCCATGTGAGTTTTTGTATGTCACAATGTCTCATCCCGGTCAGGGCTGAGAATAGAGCGGCTTGTTTTAATATCGGTCTGTCACAGGGGGTGTCTACCAATTTATTTAGCTCTTCTATTGTCAAGTGTTCCCTACGGCTTTCTCTTTCTTGGATTCCTTTTACCTTTGCGGAGATATCTATAGATAAATAACCATCAATAAATGCCTGCTTTAATCCAGCTTTGAAAATACTAAAATATGTCGCTGCTGTATTTTGTGAAATAGTTCCTTTTTTATTTCCGCCACATGGAGCTGTGAGTAGGAAGCGTCGAAATTCTTCCACTAATCGAAGGTTGATTTGAGAGAACAAAAGGGGATGATTCTTATAGAAGATTATGAGTAATTCTCCGACCCGTGTCCAATTCACAATAATCGACTGAGAGCTATTGCAATGACGCACTTTGGATACCTTCAGGAAGTATTCTATAAAATCTAATTGTTGGCGTTGGTTTTGTTCTGCGATTTCAGCTTCCTTTTCAGTATAAAGATCCAGGTTGTCGTATTCCCGTTGGCGAAGCTTTCGCACTCCATCTGCGTAGATACATGCCTCCTGATCTAATTCGCTTTTGCATTGAATAATGCCATTTGCGTCTCTTTTAGGCTTGAAGGTTTTACTTCCGTCGGGAGAGGTACGTGCTGTTCGTGTTTTATCCCAAATTGGAGACGTTATTATTCGATTAAGTGTTTCAATTATACGTTGAGGCTTTCCTGTTTCGGATTTAAATACCGGATAACTTTCAAGTATTAAATACCATTCATCGTGATATTCCGATTTGCGAAGTTTTACTGTGCACTTTGTTTTGACGAGTTGCTTTTTCATGGTTCGGTATTATTTTTTAGCAAAGAGTCGATCTATTTCTATTTTGGGAACATATACAAATTTCCCAATTTGTCTTTTGGGTATACTATTTCTTCGGATTGCATTATTTACAGTTGATGGGGAGACTCCAAACTTTTCTGAAATTTCTCCAATTGTATAGCATTCATTTTGTTCGTAGATGAGTTTTTGCGGTTGGGAATCTGAGAGAAAAGGGGTTGGAGAGTTAGCAAGAGGAAACAATGTCTCGATATCTGCTCGATTTATTCGTGTAAGACGTACCCCTAGGTTTGTAGCGGGGATTTTCCCATTTCTAATTAGTCTGTGAATTGTTTCACGAGAAATTCCAAATAATAAAACAGCTTCTTTTACAGAGATATATTGTCTCTCAGATGGTATCTTATTCACCAATTGTTGTAGCCTAGTTTCTTCTTTTTTTGCTTTTACCTTGGCTATGTAAGCATCGTTTGCGCACTTCTTTGAACAGTAGCGGGTCATTGTAGTTTTAGCGAGGAACTTGTTTTTACAGTACTCGCAGGTGCATGGAATTTGAAGCTTGCTTTTTCCCATGATTTTATTAGTAATAGATTAGTTTAAGGCTTGATAAGTCTAAATAAGACTCACCTTTACTTGTAATAAGGCACGTCGCAAATATGTAGCAAATATAACATAAATAATAAGCGATTTCAATAGATAGTGATATGTTTAAGAACAAAAAAACCGCTGTAAACTAAGTGTTTACAGCGGTTTGTCTTTGGTTGCTTATGCTTGTTTATGGCTTTTATTTAACCTCTTCAAAATCAACGTCAGTGACATTTCCTTTGTCATCACTAGCAGGACCTTGCTGAGCCTGTTCGCCACCGGCTTGTTGCTGAGCGTTGTACATCTCCTGAGAAACAGCGTGGAACGCAGAGTTCAATTCGTTGGTCGCAGCATCGATACCAGCGATATCCTGTGCTTTATGAGCATCTTTCAGCTTGCTAAGAGCAGCTTCGATAGGCGCTTTTTTGTCAGCCGGAATTTTATCGCCCAGATCAGCCAACTGTTTTTCGGTTTGGAAGATCATTGAGTCAGCCTGGTTCAGTTTGTCGATTTTTTCTTTTTCAGCTTTGTCGGATTCAGCATTTGCAGCAGCTTCATCTTTCATGCGTTTGATTTCCTCGTCAGATAGACCGCTGGAAGCTTCGATACGGATACTTTGTTGTTTGCCGGTTGCTTTATCTTTAGCCGATACGTGGAGGATACCGTTAGCGTCGATGTCGAAAGTTACTTCGATTTGCGGTTCACCGCGACGGGCAGGCATGATACCATCAAGGTGGAAACGACCGATTGATTTGTTGTGAGCAGCAGTTGGGCGTTCACCTTGCAAGATATGGATTTCCACAGAAGGCTGGTTGTCAACCGCAGTAGAGAACGTTTCCGATTTTTTAGTCGGGATAGTTGTGTTTGACTCGATCAGTTTAGTCATTACACCTCCCAAAGTTTCGATACCCAAAGAAAGCGGAGTTACGTCAAGCAACAATACATCTTTTACCTCACCGGTCAATACACCACCCTGGATTGCAGCACCTACAGCCACTACTTCGTCAGGGTTAACGCCTTTAGAAGGAGATTTGCCGAAGAATTTTTCAACGATATCCTGAATAGCAGGAATACGTGTAGAACCTCCAACGAGGATTACTTCATCAATATCAGAAGTATTTAAACCTGCATCAGCCAATGCACGACGACAGGGTTCAACGGTAGCCTGAATCAGTTTGTCTGCCAATTGTTCAAATTTAGCACGGCTTAGAGTTTTAACCAAGTGTTTTGGAATTCCGTTTACCGGCATGATGTATGGCAGGTTGATTTCTGTAGAAGTAGTGCTTGAAAGTTCGATTTTAGCTTTTTCGGCGGCTTCTTTCAGACGTTGCAATGCCATAGGATCCTGACGGAGGTCAATACCTTCATCATTTTTAAATTCGTCAGCCAACCAGTCGATCAATACGTGGTCGAAGTCATCTCCACCGAGGTGAGTATCACCATTGGTTGATTTTACTTCAAATACGCCATCACCCAATTCAAGGATAGAGATATCAAAAGTACCACCACCCAAGTCGAATACGGCGATTTTCATGTCTTTGTGCGCTTTGTCCAGACCGTAAGCCAATGACGCGGCCGTTGGTTCGTTTACGATACGACGAACGTTCAACCCTGCGATTTCACCAGCTTCTTTTGTAGCCTGACGCTGAGCATCGTTGAAGTAAGCGGGAACGGTAATTACAGCATCGGTAACTTCTTGTCCAAGGTAGTCTTCAGCAGTTTTTTTCATTTTCTGAAGAACCATAGCCGAGATTTCCTGTGGAGTGTAAAGACGACCGTCGATATCAACACGGGGAGTGTTGTTATCGCCACGGGTAACGTGGTAAGGCATACGAGAAATCTCTTTTTGTACCTGATCGAAAGTTTCACCCATGAAACGTTTGATCGAAGATACGGTATGTTTAGGGTTGGTGATCGCCTGACGTTTTGCAGGATCTCCTACTTTACGTTCGCCACCTTCGATGAATGCCACAATTGACGGAGTAGTACGTTTGCCTTCGCTGTTAGTAATTACTACCGGTTCGTTACCTTCCAAAACTGCCACACATGAGTTGGTAGTTCCTAAGTCAATTCCAATAATTTTTCCCATGATTGTATAAGTGTTTAATTGTTATTTATTCGTTTGAATGATCCGTTGCATTGAGCAGCGATATAATCATGTTTTCAAACAGTGTGCCAAACTTATTTTCGCGGAAAAAATCTTTTTTTGTCAGATTGAGACTGTCTTTGTGTTGGGAGGGAGTCGTGGTTCTGTCAGGAGTATGACAAAACGGCAGAAAAACGGAAATAAAAAACCGCAACCCTCCGGGTTGCGGTTAAAAGGTTGAGCTACATTTCTGCCGGATGAACATTTTTAGCCATTTCAATGGCTTTTCTTATCAACGGATTAAAATTAATGGTAATGTGGCTGAATGCCGGTCCGGATGGCTTGTATATCGGCATAGCCATGATTTCTTTGCCATTTCGTTCATAATACCAGGTTTGCTGACTGATATCGCCGGCTTTAATAACCGGACCTTCCGGCCATTTGGTTCCTTTTTCCCCGGGAATATTTTCCCAAAGTTCTTCACCCAATACCAGAATGAAATCCGGATTCAGATCTTCCACGACAGAGTAAAATGCTTTTTTCGATAGATCCCACATATCTTTGGTTGGAGGATTGTCGGAACAAACAATACTGCCGTTTTGCACATAATTGTAAAAGGCAATTGAGTTCCAGAATTGTTCTTTTTCTTCAGGTGTGAGCACTTTGTTAGAATCCAGACCCAACACCATTTTGACGATTTTAGTATATTCGGAAGGAGACTTGCTTTCGTCTGTGAAATTTTCCTGAATCTCAAAGCTTGTTTTCTTTCTGCATAAATCCAGATCGCCGTGATATCTTCTTTCGAACTCTTCCGGACTTTCACAATAGTGAGCTTCTCCGATTACCAGTACTTTTTTGTCGTATAGCCCTTTTTGATAGTTTTTACCAACCCAGGGTTCAAAAATTACATTTTCCATAGTGCGATTATTTAGTTGTTTTTTGTAGCAGCTTTAAAAGTCAAAACAGAAAAAGAGGGATAATGTTTAAAGGTTTTCGCTGAAATATAGTGTTAGTTGCAAATATATTGAAACAGGATTCCAGAAGGAGGGTGAAGCCATTAAAAATCCACAAAAGAATCATGTTATGTAATATGGTTCTAAACAACTGTCGGGGAATATCGTTATAATTGCCGTGCGAAAATAACAGGTTAATAATAGCAGATAATCAAAAATACAGATGGATAAAGTGTTACAAAGACTGATAGTCCCCAAAACCGTATTAATAGGCATGGGAGCGGCGCTTTGGGGATTTGCCGCCGTGAGAATATTGATTTTGGGAGAAACGGCGATTGGAAATTATCAATTACATCCCACATTAAATTACCTGATCGGAATAGCCGGTTTTGTACCGTTCTTCTGGTTTGTCTTCCGTAAAGTCAGTAACAGGTATGCTTCACGCATTTTAGCATTACCGCGTCATAAAAGCCACCTTTTTGCTTTCCTTGACCGTCGCGGCTATATTATGATGACATTTATGATTTCCATGGGAATCGGAATTAAACATGTTTCTACCATCCCGGAGATTTATAAAGGCACCTTTTTTATCTCTCTTGGGCTTTCTTTACTGGCCTCTTCCATTGTTTATATTGTTAGAGGTGTACAGTACTTGCAAACAAGATAAGATATATTCTTTTGGTTTTTACGCTTCAAATGCAGAATATGGGTGGATTAGTTAACGTTTTGAAGGGTTTGTGAGAATTCTTTATTGCGAGGGGGGATTTGTAGAACAAGCAAGATTTAATGTTCACTCGTATTATCCGATTTATTCTGAAATCTATTAAAAGTC
>JAUZOF010000107.1 GCA_030706585.1 Bacteroidota bacterium | reverse complement strand
TCTACGGAAATATAATTGGTTATAACCATATAGCAAGAGCGCCGGAATCATTAAGCTGATTCCGGTGCTCTTTGTTTATACCTATCTACTTGATATAAAATCTGCTTTTCGGGAATGGTGATATTTCTTTCTGTTCCGGCTGTTTTTGAAGTTCTTCGCCCACCCTTCCTCTTACCTTTCCCTATACTTGTAAATAGGTTGATTATACATAATCCTAAGGTTATCCCATGGATATCCCATATATAACCCATATTATATTATTATATGGGATATCTAGGGAGTATAGATAAGTTAATGAAATAACTATCTATATTAAACCTTATAGCAAAATATAACCAACCTATAAACGACACCTAAGGGGACTATTCTAGTTCTACCACAAATGCAGTGTAATACTTTTTCACTGTAACACGATTTATATCCCGGACAGGCATATCCCGGATATTTTGTCCCCTTCAATTATTGCCGGTCCAATCACTTGTTATACCTTTGATAAAATCCTATTTCACAGAGTACCTCATTTCAAAAAATACTGACGATGGAAAAGGTTATCAACACCGGCAAACTGCCTATCAAATTGTGGCTGAATGACATTGAAGAAGAGGCTATGCAACAGGCCCGTAACCTGGCCAATCTACCGTTTGCCTTTCGCCAGATTTGTCTGATGCCCGACGCCCATTCGGGATATGGTATGCCAATCGGAGGAGTGATGGCTACGCAAAATGCTATTGTACCCAACGCGGTGGGGGTAGATATCGGCTGTGGCATGGGGGCTATTCGCACCAACCTGCGAACTGAAGAGATGACTCCCGAAATCCTGAAAAACATCATGACGGATATCCGCGGAGTTATCCCATTTGGATTTAACCATCACAAGCAGGCTCAGGATGAATCGCTTATGCCGCCCGGATTCAAATTGCACGAGATCCCGGTGGTGAAACGGGAATACGAAGCCGCACTAAAGCAGATTGGCACACTCGGCGGAGGGAATCATTTTCTGGAGATACAACGGGATAATGACGATTTCGTGTGGATTATGGTCCACTCCGGCAGCCGTAACATCGGCAAACAGGTGGCTGACTTTTACAACAAAAAGGCAAAGAAGCTGAATGCCATGTTTCATTCTACCGTTGACCCCAAGGCCGATCTTGCCTTTCTGCCTTTTGATTCGGAAGAGGCGCACCATTACTACAAGGAGATGAGATACTGTGTGGCATTTGCCTACGCGAACCGACACCTGATGCTCGACCGCATTAAGGAGATATTTGAAAGCCAGTTCTCAGGGATTATATTCGACCCAATCATCAACATTGCCCACAACTATGCCGCCTGGGAGACTCACTTTGGGGAAAAGGTGTTGGTGCACCGCAAAGGAGCGACTTCGGCCAGAGCAGGTGAAACAGGTATCATTCCCGGCTCACAGGGGACAAAGTCATACATCGTGGAAGGTCTGGGCAATGAGGAAAGCTTCCAGAGCTGTTCACACGGGGCGGGGCGCACCATGAGCCGGTCAAAAGCCATCAAGACGCTGGACCTACAGGAGGAGATCCGAAAGCTGGATGAGCAGGGCATTATCCATGCCATTCGCCATAAAAACGATCTGGAAGAGGCGGCTTCTGCCTATAAAGATATCTCTACAGTGATGAACAACCAGCGCGACCTGGTCAGAATCAAAGTTGAACTTTCTCCTATGGCGGTACTGAAAGGGTAATTTCACCTTTAATTTAGAGACATATCCTGCTAAATGCGCTTCAGAGAAAAGATAAACATCTTACTAAATCCCGGGAAATAACCTCCGGGATTTTCTATTTTATATCCCTTTAATCACCCCAAAATACAACAACTTTTCACTTCTCAAAGAGCCTTACTGATTCACCTGACTCTGAAAAACTCTTTCCACCATTATTAAGATTAAAATTGCTCCAAATTCATTTGAACAATCCACATATTCTGTTTGTTAAACGGTATTCCTCAATAAAACGCCTATCGATAGCATTGCCGAAACCTGCATTTTTTCGAATGTAAGAATAATCTTCTATCGTAGTTAATAACCAGAGGAATAGCTTTTGACTCCCTATGCGGCATCACTTGAATCCTATATTCAGGAAAATTCCGGCAATGGGGTTAATTGTACGTCAAAAAAGAAAATACGGAAATTTTTCCTTATTTAACAAGTTCACATGTAGCTTAGCTCTTAATCGGGCAGAGCCAACAACCCGAAACTTTGCATTCAGCTTTAATAAAACTAATACGGACTATTTCATGAATAACCTCTATCTGACCGAAGATTATCTTCCCGTACTGATTCAAATTCTGGTTGCGCTGGGATTTGTGGTATTCGTTATGGTTGTGACTCATTTCATTACCCGTAAACGTATTCGTACTCCCCGCAAAGAAGAGAATTTCGAATGCGGCATCGAAATTCAGGGAAATGCCCGTTTCCCTTTTTCCGTCAAATATTTTCTGGTGGCCATTCTATTCGTATTGTTCGATGTGGAATTGGTCTTTTTTTATCCCTGGGCGGTAAATTTCAAAGACACCGACTGGTTTGGATTTCTCTACATGATGCTCTTTCTGGCTGTTTTTCTTTTCGGATTTTACTACATCTACCGGAAAGGGGCCTTTAACTGGAATGAGGATAAAGATTAATGTGAAGATTTGGAAATTAGCAAATTTGAGAATTTGAAGATTTGAAAATTGAAGGAATAAGGAAATTGTGTAACGTTTTTATCAGTTTCGATGGATATCATCCGAAGGATAAATATCGCAAAGCAAATATCCACAAAACAACTTACAAATGTCAGAATCAAGATCATATAACGTAGTCGATGCTCCCGAAGGTTATTCTGCTCCCGGGCTTTTTGCCACATCACTGGATGCTGCGGTAGGACTGGCGCGGAAGAACTCGCTTTGGCCATTACCCTTTGCCACCTCCTGTTGCGGCATCGAGTTTATGGGAACGATGGGAGCGCACTATGACCTGGGGCGCTTTGGTGCCGAACGATTGAGCTTCTCCCCCCGTCAGGCCGACCTGCTGATGGTGATGGGTACCATTGCCAAGAAAATGGCTCCGGTGGTACAACAGGTATATGAACAAATGGCCGAGCCCCGATGGGTAATGGCCGTCGGAGCCTGCGCCGCCAGTGGAGGAATATTTGACACTTACTCTGTCCTTCAGGGTATTGATTTAGTAGTGCCGGTTGATGTCTATGTACCGGGATGCCCTCCGCGTCCTGAACAGATAATAGACGGATTTATGAAAATACAGGAGTTGGTTGGAAAAGAATCACTTCGTCGACGTTATAGTGAAGAGTATAAAGAGTTATTGAAAAAGTACGGGATAATATGACTCTAAGGGAAGGAGTTAGTTTCCTACAACCTATAAGATATTATGGATAACAAAACCATCATAGATTTCCTGATCAGCAATTACGGCGAAGATTTAATTCTGGTCGATGAGTCATCAGATATTCTTACGCTAATTGTCGATTCATTGGCAGCGAAGAATATTATCCGAACCTTGAAAAAGAAGCTTAACTTCTTTTTCCTGACCGACCTGTGCGGCATTCATTACCCTGATCAAGAGAAAGAATTGGGTGTAATTTATCATCTGCATAATCTGTTGGATAATAAACGAATCCGGATTAAGACATTCGTAACCAAAGAAAATCCTCAGGTGGAAAGTCTGACCGATATCTTCTCCGGGGCTAACTGGATGGAACGGGAAACCTATGATTTCTACGGTATTGAATTTACCGGGCACCCAAATCTGAAACGGATACTGAATGTGGATTACATGGATTATTTCCCCATGCGCAAGGAATATCCGCTGGAAGACGCGACACGGACGGATAAGGATGATAAGTTTTTCGGACGATGATTTTAATAGCACACAGAGACCAATCGAAAGGGCTCTCATAGCGAACCTTTCGATGAAAACCTTCTTACCAAATATCTGTGTGCCATAAATACAGATAAAAGCATGACCCAAATGGACTCAAAGAGATATAAAGACCAACCGCAGGAGGAGCAAAAACATTACAATACGCTCAACCTCGGTCCTACCCACCCGGCCACGCACGGTATTTTCCAAAATGTACTGACGATGGATGGGGAAAAGATCGTTGATGCGGAGCAGACTATCGGGTATATCCACCGGGCTTTTGAGAAAATAGCAGAACGACGGGCTTACTACCAGATTACGCCTCTGACCGACCGGATGAACTACTGCTCATCACCTATCAACAATATAGGGTGGCATCTGGCGGTAGAGAAGTTGCTTGGCGTGGAGACCAACAAACGTATCGATTATATGCGCATCATCGCAATGGAACTGGCGCGTATCGCTGACCACCTGGTATGCAATAGTGTCATCGGGGTTGATAGTGGTGCATTGACCGGCTTTGTCTATGTTTTTCAGGAAAGGGAAAAGATTAATGAGGTCTACGAAGAGCTTTGCGGAGCACGACTGACTACGCATCTGGGCTGTATCGGCGGATTCGAACGTGATATTTCAGCGAAAGCGATCAGTAAAATCAGAACAGTGATGAAGTCTTTACCCAAGGTCCTTCATGAATTTGAAAACCTGCTGATGCGCAACCGCATCTTTATGGACCGGACGATTAATGTGGGAGGTATTTCCGCCGAACGGGCATTGAACTACAGTTTCACTGGACCTTGCCTGCGTGCTGCGGGAGTGGACTACGATGTGCGGGTGATGGAACCCTATTCATCCTATCAGGATTTTGACTTTGTGGTGCCTGTGGGACAAAACGGTGATACCTATGACCGCTTCTGTGTCCGTCAGACCGAAATGTGGGAAAGCATCAAACTGATCAATAACGCGTTGGAGAATCTGCCGGAAGGAAAATTCAACATGGAAGTCCCTGCATTCTATATGCCTCCGAAAGAAGAAGTGTACAGCCAGATGGAACCGCTTATCAGCCACTTCAAAAAGGTAATGGGCGAGATTGATATTCCGGCCAAGGAAATTTATCAGGCTGTGGAAGGGGGCAACGGCGAACTGGGCTTCTACATCGTATCGGATGGTGGCCGCGCTCCGTACCGTGTACATTTCCGTCGCCCTTGTTTTATCTATTATCAGGCTTTCCCGGAAATGGTTCGCGGAGCTTTGCTCTCCGATGCCATTGTGACGATGAGTAGCATGAATGTGATTGCGGGGGAGTTGGATGCCTAAACTGAGGGATTGAGGGAATGAAGGATTGAGGGTTATTTTCTATGAATAATCAACTCAATCTCTTTGGATTATGACTCTAAAGAATGATATATTTAGAACTAAGGAACCACAAAGTGGTTCAATTTGAATAACCACGGGTGCAACCCGTGGAAAACAAACGAAGCAAACCCGAACCCTGAAAGGGTTCAATATCAAGAATTTACTTTGCATCTTAGCGCCTTTGCGTTTAAATAAAACACTATGAGCGAAAAAGCATTTACACATAAACTCCACGTAAAAACCAACGAGGAAATCGCTTTCACCCCGGAAACTCTGGAGAAGGTGAAAGGCATTATCTTGCGTTATCCGGAAGGACGGCAAAAATCGGCATTGATTCCTATCCTGCATATTGCGCAGGAGGAGCTGGGCGGCAGCCTGAATGTCGATATCATGGACTATGTGGCCGGATTGCTGGATATTACCCCGATTGAGGTGTATGAAGTAGCAACTTTCTACAGCCAGTTTTACATCGACCCGGTAGGAAAATATGTGATTGAGGTATGTCAGACCGGACCTTGTGCCATTTGCGGAGGGGAAGACATCATCGAATACCTCGAAAAAAAGCTGGAGATTAAAGTGGGGGAAACCACGCCGGACAACCTCTTCACGCTTAAAGCTGTGGAGTGTCTCGGAGCATGTGGTTCGGCACCGGTGATGCAGGTCAATACGGAGTTTCATGAATTTCTCGACATTCACAAAATCGACGAAATCATCCATGACCTGCGTGCCAAAAGTAAACTGAAGAAACCCGAGAAACTGACATGGAAAGAAAGATTATCCTAGAACATATTGAAGTAAAAGGCATCCGTTCCATCGAGGTATATCGCAGTATGGGTGGTTACAGCTCTGTGGAAAAGGCGCTGAAGCAGATGACACCGGACGAGGTGACGGAACAGGTCATCAATTCGGGTCTGCGAGGTCGCGGAGGAGCCGGTTTTCCTACCGGTCGTAAATGGAGCTTTATCGACAAGAAAAGTACCAATCCCCGCTACCTGATTTGCAATGCCGACGAGAGTGAACCGGGAACATTCAAAGACCGTTACCTGATGGAGCACATTCCACACCGGCTGATCGAAGGGATGATTTCAGCGTCGTATGCATTAGGGGCAAACACCGCTTACATTTACGTGCGGGGAGAATTCAAATACATCATCGGCATATTAAATCAGGCCATTAAGGAGGCTTATCAACAGGGGTTTCTCGGGAAAAATATTCTGGATTCGGGTTTTGACCTTGACATCTATGTACATCCCGGAGCGGGAGCCTACATCTGCGGGGAAGAGACTGCCCTGATTGAATCACTGGAAGGCAAACGGGGGACTCCCCGGTTAAAACCGCCCTTTCCCGCTATCAAAGGGCTTTACGATTGTCCGACTGTAGTCAATAACGTGGAAACACTCGCCAATATCGGCTGGATTATCAACAACGGAGCCGAAAGTTATGCACAAATCGGAATCGGTAACAGCAAGGGAACAAAACTCATTTCTGCCTGTGGAAACATAAATAAACCGGGAGTCTATGAAATTGAGATGGGCCTGCCGGTTGAAACATTTATCTATAATGAAAAATTCTGCGGCGGCATCAAAAACGGCAAAGACCTGAAAGCCGTAATCCCGGGAGGTTCCTCCGTCCCTATTTTACCGAAAGAATTAATATTGAAGACTGCGGATGGTAAGAAACGCTTACTGAGTTACGAGTCTTTATCGGAAGGTGGTTTTCAGACCGGTTCCATGCTCGGGTCAGGTGGCTTTATTGTTTATAATGAAAATGCGTGTATCGTGCGCAACACCTATAATCTTTCCCGCTTTTACCACCACGAATCGTGCGGACAATGTTCGCCCTGCCGTGAGGGAACGAGCTGGATGGAGGCCGTACTTCACCGTATCGAGCACGGTCACGGAAAGCAGAAAGACATTGACCTGCTGGTGGAAATCGCGTCCCGCATTGAAGGAAACACCATTTGTCCGTTGGGAGATGCGGCTGCGTGGCCGGTAGCGGCTGCTATCCGTCACTTCCGGCACGAGTTTGAGTTTCATGTGGAGCATCCGGAAATTGTCAAAAACATTCGTCACGGAGCGCTGGCTAAATATGGAAAGTATTAGTAGGGAAGAACTTCCCTACATTTCGTGGAATTATTCCTATGAATTAAACCCAAGAATTTCAAGCCACGAATACACGAATTTATTCGAAGCAATAGAAAACGATTCTTACAAAGAAAAATATATCTCGAATATCGCTAATGCTTTTTCAAAATTGAAAAAGAAAAGTCACTTTCTTTTTCGTGTATTCGTGGCAAAATTATTTCGTTGAATTTGAAATAGAAACAGAAATGGCTAAGCTAAAATTTACAATAGATAATCAAACCATTGAGGTAGAGCAAGGTACAACTATCCTTCAGGCAGCCCGTATGATCGGCGGAAAGGTAGTGCCACCTGCAATGTGTTATTACTCGAAGCTGGAAGGAAGTGGAGGTAAATGCCGGACTTGTCTGGTGCGTGTAGCGCAGGGTTCATCCAAAGACCCGCGTCCGATGCCGAAGCTGGTAGCTGCTTGCCGTACCGAAGTGATGGACGGAATGGTGGTTGAAAACCTTACATCACCTGATGTGGTCGCTGCACGACGGGCCGTAGTGGAGTTTTTACTGATCAATCACCCGCTTGATTGCCCCGTATGCGATCAGGCAGGTGAGTGTGATCTGCAAGATCTCAGTTACGAACACGGTTCTCAGTCTGCCCGCTTCGAGGAAGAGAAACGCACGTACGAACCTATTGATATTGGTCCGCTGATTCAATTTCACCCGAACCGCTGTATTCTCTGTTACCGTTGCGTATATGCAGCGGACCAGTTGACAGACAAACGGGTACACGGGATTCTGTATCGCGGGGAAAAGTCGGAGATTTCCACCTTCATCAGCCAGTCCATTGAAAATGATTTCTCCGGAAATATTATCGATGTCTGTCCGGTAGGGGCATTGACCGACAAGACCTTCCGCTTTAAAAACCGGGTTTGGTTCCTAAAACCGATGGATGCTCATCGCGATTGTCCCACATGCAGTGGCAAAGTGGCGTTATGGTTGCGTGGAGAAGAGGTTTACCGGGTGACCGGCCGAAAAGACGAATACGGTGAAGTGGAAGATTTCATTTGTAACGAATGCCGGTTTGAGAAAAAACAAGCATCCGACTGGATAATCGAAGGGCCAAGAAGTATCACTCCGAAATCCGTTATTAGCCAAAATCATTACCGGGTACTCTCTAAACCTCATATAATCAATCCGCTAAAAGATAAAATGGAATAGTATGGATATCGAAATGATTATATACAAACTACTACTGGCAATCGTCATTCTGCTTGTCAGTCTGGTAGTGGCCATGTATTCGACTCTGGCAGAGCGAAAGTTTGCCGGATTTTTCCAGGATCGTCTCGGACCAAACCGAGCCGGGATATTCGGTATCCTGCAACCGGTTGCCGATGGTGTGAAGCTCTTCTTCAAAGAGGAATTCATGCCGGCTAAGGCAGATAAGTTTCTCTACATACTGGGGCCTTCGCTGACGATGTTTGTGGCGTTGCTGGGAAGTGCCGTTATCCCGTGGAGTACTTCACTGAATATTGGCGGAAGGGAATTTCCCTTGCAAGTAGCCAATATCAATATCGGGATTTTGTACGTATTTGCGGTAGCTTCAGTCGCGGTATATGGGATTATGGTAGGAGGCTGGGCATCTAATAACAAATATTCGCTGCTGGGCGCTATGCGTGCTTCTTCCCAAATGATTAGTTACGAACTGGCTATGGGCATGTCAATCATCGCGATTGTCATGGCAACCGGAAGTCTCAGCCTCAACGATATTGTCAATAACCAGCACGGATTTAACTGGAATGTGTGGCACCAGCCGATAGGATTCTTTGTCTTTACCATTTGTGCTTTTGCCGAATGTAACCGGACTCCTTTTGACCTGCCGGAGTGTGAAGCCGAGCTGATTGGTGGTTACCATACCGAATACAGTTCGATGAAACTGGGATTTTACCTCTTTGCCGAATATATCAACATGTTCGTATCATCGGCAATGATTTCAACGCTCTATTTCGGCGGGTATAACTTCCCGTTTATGGACCAACTGGGGCTTTCGCAGAATGCACTGGCACTTTTAGGACTCGTTGTGTTTTTTGCCAAGATCTCATTCTTTATCTTCCTATTTATGTGGGTTCGCTGGACAATACCACGTTTCCGCTATGACCAGTTGATGGGATTTGGGTGGAAGTCGCTGCTGCCTTTTGCTATCCTGAATGTGGTGGTGACAGGGGTGATTATTTTGTTGAATAAGTGAAGTTGAACCACTTCAGGGTTCTGTTTTCCCTGGAAGTTATCATCTCCCCGGGTTGCACCCGGGGTTATTGAGATTCAATCCATTCAGGATTGGTGGTGAATGTGAGGAAATTCAAGAAACAACATAGCCACGAAGTGGTTAAATCTTAATAACCGTGAGTGCAACCCACGGCAACCAAAAACCAAAGAACCTGAACCCTGAAGGGTTCAATAACGATTGAAAAACCATTATGAACAATCAATCAAGCTCTATAAAACTGACGAATCGCTCGAAAGTGGTCTCTAACAAGAAGATGACGCTGATGGAGCAGTTCTATCTGCCCGCCATTTTCAAAGGGATGCTGATTACTTTCAGTCACTTTTTCAAAAAGAAGACGACTATTCAATACCCTGAGGTACAACGCCCCAGGTCTGACATTTACCGGGGATTACACGTACTGAAACGGGATGATGAAGGTCGGGAACGCTGTACAGCCTGTGGTCTCTGTGCATTGGCTTGTCCGGCCGAGGCCATCACAATGGTGGCAGCGGAACGTAAGGAAAACGAGAAGCATCTCTATCGGGAGGAGAAATATGCAGCTGTGTATGAAATCAATATGTTGCGCTGTATCTTCTGCGGAGATTGCGAGACAGCTTGCCCCAAGGAAGCCATCTTCCTGACGGACAGAATACTGCCGGGTGATATTAGTCGCGATAACTTTATATTCGGAAAAGACAAACTGGTGGAACCTCTGGATGAACGTGTTGATGTAACCAAACGTCAGACACCTGAGGTGCTGGAGTTTAAAAAGGATAAAACGCAATTGCATAACAAATAAAATCATCCGGAATGTTGACCCAATACCTCTTTTTCATTCTCAGCTTCATGGCCATTTACGGGGCGGTGATGGTATTGATTTCCAAGAAACCGATACATTGTGTACTCTACATGACCATGACTTTCTTTACTCTGGCAGGCCATTACATTTTGCTTAATGCTCAGTTTCTGGCGGTGGTGCATATCATCGTTTATGCCGGAGCGATTATGGTGTTATTCCTCTTTACGGTAATGCTGCTCAACCTCAACATCGAAGGGCAATTTACCAAAACCGCACTATGGCGTATCGCT
>JAUZOF010000106.1 GCA_030706585.1 Bacteroidota bacterium | reverse complement strand
GCTAATCCTCAAATTTACCAATCTGCTAATTCTCTTTTTCTCTCTTTACTTTTTTGGCGCAAAAAAGTAACAAAAAAATATAGCCCCAATAGAGTTGTGAATTGATAATCTATTCATTTACAATTTACTATTTAGGGTATTACGTATTCTAAATTGTCAATGGTAAATTTCTCAATTGTAAATAATATTGGCTCCTCACTCGGCAGTTTTTAGGCAGTTTGGAATTTTTTATTTGACCTACGGGGTGGGTTCGCGAGCGATCAGCGGTTTCATGCCGCTTGACGCGTAATAAAGAGGACTTTTCCCTGTTGCCCTTTGTGGCAAGCTCCGTGGTTCTCTGTGATACCAAATCTTTGAGAGTAAATGGAGTCATAGAGTTGCACAGAGAACGCTGAGGCTAAAAAACAAATACACAGTGGCTCTCTGTGAAAAACTCCGAGGCTCTCTGTGATACATAATATCAAATCAAACAAAAAACATATACCTCTATGGCAAAACTCAAAGGGCCACTACAAATGACAGGCCAGTTAGGAAACCTCTCCATCTACACCCGGCGCGACAGCGACGCCATCATCGTGCGTACCAAAGGAGGAGCAACCAAAGAACAGATCAAGAATGATCCGGCATTTGAAAATACCCGCCGGGGAAACCGGGAGTGGAGCGGTGCGACCAAACTGGGCGGCGCTATCCGTAACTCCGTGCTTACCCTGGCCAGGTTGGCGGACTATAATGTCTCAGGCTCGCTGAATGCCATGGCGCTCAAGATGGTGAAGGGCGATACAGTACACGGATGGGGTGAACGGAGCGCTTCCCTGTCGCAACACCGGTCACTGGTGGCGGGATTCAATTTCAACCGGAAGCACCTTTTCGATAGCGTGGTGCGGGTAACGCCGACCTGGAGCATCGACCGCGATACGCAGCAGGCGCAGGTAACTATCCCCGAACTGGTTCCGGCACTCCATCTGAAGAATTTCACGAAGCTGCCTTACTTCCGTTTTGTGGTGGTGCTGGGTATGGTCTCCGATATGGATTACGACAAGGGGTACGAAAAGCATATTCCTGTCGTTGAGGCAGGGCATGGTTATGGCACTACCGTCTGCTCGGAATGGTTTACGGAAAAGAATACCCTGCCCGAACAGATGATCGGGGTGATTCCCTACGAAAAACAGCCCGTGCTGAATGACCGCACCAGCCTGGTGCTGGGCATCGGTATCGAATTTGGTACAGTAGGGGATAACGGATTGCCTGTGGGGGTGAAATATGCCGGTTGCGCAAAGGTATTGGGGGTGAGGTAATGTCCCCAACCTGCCCACCGCACGTAGAGACGTGGCCTGCCTCGTCTCTATATCGGACGCAAATCCAGTCCGTGGGAATTGAATTTGTGCAAAACGTGAATGATACCTACACGTTGCTTCGCGGAAGTAGTGCAATGAAGATTGCCGATGTCTATTGATCGTCGGAGTAGGGGGGAAGGAAGAAGCCTTCGGATGTCGTGTCCGGGGGCTTTTCTTATTTTGGGAATAAGGGGGAGGGGTGTTGTAGTGGTGAGTAGAGAGTAGTAGAAAAGAAAGAGAGCGTATGAGAGGTGTTGAAGTTAACCGGTTAGGATTGACCCCGCAAATGTATGATTATGTCGGTATATTCGGTTAAATGATGGTAAAAAGATGTTGTTGTGCTGTTTTATGAATCTAATTGCTTGTTTGTTGGTTGGTTTATTTGCATCTTTACATTTAAACAGTCAATATGCTGTCAAATTGTAAAGAGCAAATGTCTAAAATGTAAATAAACGATAGGTATGGAAACAGAAAGCTTAGCACCGGAAGAAAAGATTGTTTTTTATGAATTGGAAAAGGTACGCTTCATCATGAAGGATGCTACCGGACTGGATATCGGATATGCTTACGAAGATTTGGTATTTTCCGAGCATGGTATTTTTATCATTCAGTTTGATGGTACGGATGCCGATAAACTGCTGGTGTTTTTTAATCACGAATGTGTTGAGGCTAAACGTCAGTTGTTTCTCTCCCGATTGGTGGAGTCTGGTAAGCTGAATGGTATGAACATGGTCTATAAAGGTAAATTTGAGATGAATCAGGTGGAAGGAGAGGAGAATATACAGTTGAGATTTTTCTGACAGAAGGAAGTAGAGAAGTGTAGCCACGATGAAGGGATTTTCCTTTACCGTGGCTTTTTTATTGCGGATCGGGAGACTTTGTGAAAGAGGATGTTTCTCTCTATCATTGAAAAATGAGGAGATAGGGTAGGACAAATCTATTTATAAACGGATTAAGCTTATGTTACCTGCCAGGTTAAATCAATTTTAGCCAGAACACAATTGTTATAGTCAACGCTAATGTCCGGGAAAATATGAAGACATTTCCTTTCACTTTTATCTTATGCCTGATATTCTTTTTCTCTAACCGGCTACCGGCTCAGATCATCTGGACGTACAAAGAAAAGCCTGTTATTCCTATCCAGAACCCGACAACGTCGTTACGTTCATCGACCACCGACTCTTCCTTATGCCCTCCGAATATCAACTTTGAAGAAGGTAGTTTCCGGAACTGGAAATTCTACAAAGGATTTGCCTATACGGATGGAAGCTCAAACTATGTAGTTCAGAGCTTGTCAACGCTTACCGAAGGCTGGATGCAATGTGATTCCACTGAAAAAAGTACCACGAGCATTCAGTTAACCAATACCAAACAGTCCAAATTCCAATTGATATCGGCCTCATCACTTCCATTACTTGATCCGTACGGTGGGTTTCCGAGACTTTGTCCGAACGATGGTAAATACTCTGTTCAACTGGGAAACAGTGACGCCGGGACAGAGGCAGAACGAATCAGTTACACCTATCAGATTCCCAAAGACCAGAATCGCTTTGTCCTGAAATATTATTATGCCGTTGTCCTGCAAGACCCGCTGGATAACCATACAGCTTTTGAAAAACCCCGTTTCAGAGCAATGGTGTATGATGCGGACAGCAAGGTGCAGATTGGTTGTGCATCCTATGATTTTACCACCGGAACCTCTTTGCCCGGATTTCAGAAATCGACAGTCTCCACCTCCACGGCTGATGTATGGTATAAACCCTGGACGGAAGTATCCATCAACCTCTCAGGTTATGTCGGACACACTGTGGTGCTTGACTTCATCACGGAGGATTGTGCCCGAAAATCACACTTTGGCTATGCTTATCTGGATGTAAACTCCGATTGTGCCACACTGGTCAGCGGAGCCGGATATTGTCAGGGAAAAGATTCTATGACGCTGAAAGCACCTTCCGGCTACCAATCCTATACCTGGTACAATGCGGATTACAGTCAGAAAATGGATACCGGGCAGACGATTGTCCTCTCACCCTTACCGGAGAAAAATACCACCTTCAATGTCGACATGATTCCTTACGACGGGTTCGGATGCCGCGATACGGCAATTACCATTGTATCAGTCAGTAGGTTGGCTGAAGTAGCTTTTAATGCTCCGACTGCAGTCTGTAAGAGGCAACCGGTTACGTTTGATAACCAGACAACGATTGTAAACAATACACCACTGACCTATATATGGGAATTCGGGGATGGGACTTATTCTACCTTGAAGAATCCGGTGAAGATTTATACAAAAGATAGCACCTTTCAGGTGAGCCTGATTGCCACGAACAGCGACGGATGCTCTGACACCTTATCGAAAAGCATCTCGGTTTATCCCCTTCCTCAAATAATACCGATTCAGGGAAATGCTGTTTTGTGCAAAGATTCCACCCTGCAATTTACAGATCAGTCTTCCGGAGGAAAATGGGAAAGTTCGAATACGGCGGTTGCTACCATTTCTCAGGACGGATGGGCCAAAGGAGTCAAAGCGGGAAATGCAACGATCCGTTACATCGTTACCAACCAGAATCTCTGCGCGGATACGGCGCTGATGGACGTAATGGTTATTGCCCCGGTGAGTTCCGTGACCAAAGCATTCGTTTGTCTGGGTGAAAACTATTGGTTTAACGGCCAACGGTTCAAAGAAGAGGGAAAATACGCCGTTCATCTCGCTGCACAGACGGGTTGCGACAGCACTGCCTGGCTTCTGCTAAGCTATTATCCGACCTACAATATTGCACAAACTATTCAGATTTTTACCGGAGAAACATTTACCCAAAACGGAAAAATATACTCCACATCCGGCTCCTATACAGATACGCTGCGTACGGTGCATGGTTGTGATAGCATAGTCACCATCACATTACAGGTGATATTCGTCCCCAACAGTATCACCCCCAACGGTGACGGTAAGAATGATATTTTCATGAAAGGAATTCCGGTAAAAATATACAATCGGAATGGAATACTGATTTATGAAGGTGAAGATGGCTGGGATGGAACCCATCAGGGAAAGCCGGTCGCGAAAGATACCTACTTCTTCGTGTTTACCTATCTCTCCGAAGCGGGTGAACGGAAGAAAGAGGGGTATGTAATGGTCATTCGTTAGAGATATTGTATATGAGGGAAGAGATAATTGTTTGTTTTTGGGTGCTTTGTTGGGTTAATGCATTTCCCCAATCCAATATCAGGATTTCCAATTTTTGGGAGAATCCCTATACGCTCAATCCGGCTGCGATAAACAATCGGGACCTGGCTGAATTCAGTCTCGTTGGCCGGAAGCAGTGGGTGAATGTGGAAGGAGCTCCATCGACCTGCCTGGCAACGGCAACCACCTACCTTGATCGCTTTCACACCCAACTGGGGTTGAAGGTGATTGATGATAAAATCGGATTTACCTCTGATTCTCATTATTACCTCAGTTATGGATATGATGTAAAACTGAATGAAGAGTGGCACATGGGGCTTGGCCTATCGGGCAGTTACGATCGTTTTTCGTATGATTTATCGCAACTGAGTCTGGATGAAAGCGTAGATCCGGAGGCTTACCAGTCACTGCTCGATGAAAAACACTTCAATGCAGATTTAGGGTTGGAATTTCAAAACAACTCCTACCGTATCGGTGCTGTGAGCCAGCGACTTTTTTCAGGAGTCAATTCAGCGTATCAACCAAGAACCAATATTCTCTACCTGAAATACCGCAATTTCCGTCCGGATCCGGTTAACTGGGGCTTTGGAGTAGCGGGTTTCCAATATGCAAAACTTTACCAGATGGAGTTTTCGGTCCAGAGTTATTTCTCCGCATTTCGTCTGACCGAACAATCGGACCAGTTTCACATTGGCGCTTTTTACAGGACACAGGGAGAGGTTGGGGCGATCTTCGGACTGAACCTGACAAAATCCCTGTATATGTCATACAGTTACGACTGGAACAACAGCGCCATAGGATATCGCTCCCGGGGCACGCACGAGCTGATGCTGATATACCGGATTCCCAATGATAAAGGCTGCAATTGTCATTAACTTTGGCTGTTAATTTAACAAAAAGAAATTCGATCATTGAACAATGAGTCGTGTCGAATTGTATATTTGCATATCAATCATTGCATTATGGCACGAAGATTATCACATATACTGATTATGATCACGCTGATTCTGGCTACGGCAGGGGTGACCGTGACGCGTCATTATTGTGGTAATGAGTTGAAGAAAATCACCCTGGCCGGAGAACCCAAATCCTGCTGCGGGGACCACTGCAACTGCTGCCACAACGAAACCTTTACCCAAAAGGTCACCAATGATTATCTCTCTTCGAATGACGTGCATGCGCCTGCTGCAAAAGTGATTGCACTGGATTGGCTGGAGGCGCCTTCTGTGTTGGCTTTTTCGTTGTCCAATCCAACACTTACACTTCATTCGGGTCACTTACCCTATAACTCTCCACCCCTGATAGCCGATAATCCACCGGCTATGCTTCAGGTCTTCCTGTGTTGAATTATTGAGCAAACTGTTTCTCTGATTTGTTATAAATAAGGTGTTTTTACCTTAAACAAAACAAGTCGGATGAATCGTCGTATCCGTACGTTTCTGTATCGGATAGACCGATTCCTATTTCACAAATCATTTTAAAGGGGAATCTGTTACGCGTCAAGCGGCTTGAAGCCGCTGAACGCTAGCGCTCCCTACCGAGCAGCGGCTCAAAGCCGCTTGCCGGATTGCAAAAAACTCAATTATTCATTTTTCCAAAATACCACAGTTATGAAGACTATAAAAATGCTTTCAGTTGCCCTTATCGTATTGTTTGCTCAAATGAGTGTCGTTGCCCAAAATGCTGCCATGCACCAGAATCACCATACGGTGAAAGCCACAATTACTACCACTACTTTTAAAGTATGGGGAAACTGCGATATGTGCAAAACCCGCATCGAGACAGCTGCCAAAGCAGCCGGTGCCACCAAGGCCAACTGGAGCGATAAGACCAAGATGCTTAGCGTATCGTACGATGCCTCAAAGGTGAAGCTGATGGACATCCACAAAAAAATCGCTGCTGCCGGTCACGATACCGACAAAGCCAACGCTGCTGACAAAACTTATAAGGCTCTGCCGGGTTGTTGCCAATACGAAAGAGGCAAGTGATTTTATTTGAATGTGAAGTCACAAAGATGCTAAGAAATTTCATCAATAATTTTTCTTTGCGTCTTAGCGCCTTTGCGTTTAGTCCAAACTTTAAAAACTCAAATCGATGTTTAACCGATTAGTAAAATATTTTCTCGAAAACCGGTTAGTCACCTTTATCTTCCTGATTGCCTTTATTCTCCTCGGGATAGTCTATTCGCCGTTCAACTGGAGCACGGGAATCATTCCCCGCAATCCAATCCCGGTGGATGCTATCCCCGACATTGGTGACAACCAGCAGATTGTTGCCACCGAATGGATGGGACGTTCCCCCAAAGACATTCAGGATCAGGTGACTTATCCGCTGACTACCGCATTGCTGGGTATTCCCGGTGTAAAAACCGTGCGCAGTACCTCGATGTTTGGCATGTCATTTATCTATGTTATTTTCAAAGACAATGTGGAGTTTTACTGGAGCCGTTCGCGCATACTGGAAAAGCTCAACTCGCTGCCTGCCGGAACGCTTCCTGCCGGAGTAACTCCTACACTGGGGCCTGATGCTACAGCGCTCGGCCAAATCTTCTGGTACACGCTCGAAGGGCGCGATCCGAAGACCGGCAAACCCAACGGCGGATGGAGCCCGCAGGAGCTGCGCACAATACAGGACTTCTATGTCAAATACAGCTTGTCAGCTGCCGAAGGAGTCTCTGAAGTGGCCGCCGTGGGTGGATTTGTCAAGGAGTATCAGGTGGACATCAATCCTGAGGCGATGAAGTCTTATGGCGTATCGGTGATGGATGTGATGAATGCAGTGCGCAAGAGTAACCTTGACATCGGAGCCGAGACTATCGAGCTCAACAGCGTGGAGTACATCATCCGCGGACTGGGTTATATTAAGAATCCGGAAGATCTGGAAAATGCCGTGGTGACGGTACGTAACACCGTGCCCGTCCGCATCCGCGATGTGGGGCACACGACATTTGGTCCGGCTACCCGTCGCGGTGGTCTGGACAAGGGAGGCGCCGAAGCCGTGGGTGCCGTGGTGGTAGCACGCTACGGTTCCAATCCGATGGAGGTGATTAATAACGTCAAGGACAAAATCAAAGAGATAGAGGCCGGATTACCGCAAAAGAAGCTGGCAGACGGTTCCGTTTCCAAAGTGACCATCGTTCCCTTTTACGACCGGACAGGCCTGATTAAGGAGACTATCGGCACGCTCGAATCGGCTCTTTCACACGAAATCCTGATTAGTATCATCGTCATCATCGTACTGGTGCTCAACCTCCGTGCTTCGATGATTGTAGCAGGGCTGCTACCCATCGGCGTTCTGATGACCTTTATCCTGATGCATTTCTTTGGTGTGGATGCCAATATCGTGGCGCTGTCAGGTATCGCCATCGCCATCGGGGTGATGGTGGACATCGGTATCGTGGATGTCGAGAATATTCTCCGGCACCTCGAAATGCCGGAGAACAAAGGTATTCGCGGCAAACAGCTCCTTTCCGTCATTTATCAGGCAACGACTGAAGTCCGGGCGGCAGTGGTGACTTCCATTGCTACTACCATCGTCAGCTTCCTGCCTGTATTTGCGATGGAGTCTGCCGAGGGGAAACTCTTCCACCCGCTGGCATTTACCAAAACTTTTGCCCTGTTGTCAGCCTTCATACTCGGTATTGTGGTGCTGCCGACATTGGTACATATCTTCTTTAATTTCCGAATCGATACGAAGAAGATCCGCAAGATATGCAACTGGGTAGTGATTGGCAAAGGCGTTCTGGCGCTGATTTTCTGGCACTCGGTGGTGGCTGTGGCGCTGATTGGCATTGGAGTCAATAACCTGCTGGCCGGTCGCTGGGACGAAGCCCGCAAGGAATATCCGACCTACATTAATATTGCCATTACCGTTTTAGTCGCTATTTATTATCTGGCGGTGGAGTGGTTGCCGCTGGGCGCGCACAACAGTACGCTGGTCAATTACCTCTTCGTGGGCGGTATCGTAGCGGTCATCCTGGCCGGACTGATGTCGATGGTGCATTATTACGAAAATATCCTGCGCTGGGGATTGACTAACAAGTGGAAATTTCTGGCATTGCCGATTGTTACGCTGCTGTTTGGGGTATTAATCTGGCAGGGCTTTGACCGCATGTTTGGTTTCATGGCTACGGGCATGGAGAAGGCCGGCTGGAGCACATTCCGACAAACCTCCTTATGGAAAGGCGTTACGGAGAAATTCCCCGGTACGGGTAAG
The DNA here is from genome assembly GCA_030706585.1 of Bacteroidota bacterium. Lineage (GTDB taxonomy): Bacteria > Bacteroidota > Bacteroidia > Bacteroidales > UBA7332 > CAXXIC01. The sequence continues at coordinate 1,998 of JAUZOF010000106.1, read as the reverse complement.
GAGTTTATGCCGTCGCTCAACGAAGGTTCGTTCCTGCTCATGCCTACCAGTATGCCCCACTCCGGCATTCAGAAGAACCTTGAATATATCAAGTTGCTGGATAAACGGCTGTCGGCCATTCCCGAAGTGGAAATGGCGGTAGGTAAATGGGGTCGCGTCAACTCAGCCCTTGACCCTGCGCCGGTACAGATGTTTGAGAACACCATCAACTACCGCTCCGAATATATTCTGGATCAAAACGGCCACCGGATGCGCTTCAAAGTCGATAAAGAGGAAAGCTTTATCCTGAAAAACGGAACAAAATACAATCCGGAGAAAGAGGCATTCCGGGCGATTCCGGCGGATAGCCTGATTCCCGATGATGGCGGTGAATACTTCCGTCAGTGGCGGCCACAAATTAAAAAGCCGCTCGATATCTGGAACGAGATTGTGAAAGTGACCAATATTCCCGGACTGACTTCCGCACCCAAACTGCAACCCATCGAAACCCGCTTGGTAATGCTTTCCACCGGTATGCGTGCGCCTATGGGGCTCAAGGTATACGGGCCTGACCTGGCATCTATCGAGAAGGCTGGATTGCAATTCGAGCAGGCTCTTAAGCACGTTCCGTCAGTCAAAGCGCCTTCAGTCTTCTATGACCGGGCAGTTGGTGCTCCATACCTCGAAATTAAGCTCAACCGTGAAGCGATGGCCCGCTACGGACTCACCGTGAGCGATGTGCAGGAAATCCTGCAAGTGGCTGTAGGCGGCATGACGCTGAGTAGTTCGGTGGAGGGACGCGAACGCTTCCCGATGCGGGTACGTTATGCCCGAGAGTTGCGCGACAACCCCGAGGATTTGAAGAATATCCTCATCCCGGCGATGAACGGAGCACAAATACCGTTGAGCGAAGTGGCCGATATTCAATATACACGCGGTGCACAGATGATTCGTAGTGAAAATACCTTCCTCGTCGGTTACGTTATTTTCGATAAGACGGAAGGCAAAGCCGAGGTGGATGTGGTCAATGAAGCTGATAAGATTTTACAGAAGAAGATTGACTCGGGTGAATTGAAACTGCCGCCCGGAGTGAACTACAAGTTTGCCGGAAACTACGAGCAGGAAATCCGGGCTACCAAACGGCTTTCGATAGTGATACCTATCAGTTTGGTGCTGATTTTCCTGCTGCTCTACTTCCAGTTCCGGACGGTGACTGCATCGTGCATCCACTTCTCGGGCGTCTTCGTGGCATTTGCCGGAGGCTTCCTGATGCTGTGGCTCTACGGTCAGGATTGGTTTATGAACTTCTCTGTGGCGGGCATCAACCTGCGGGATATGTTCCAGATGCACCCGATTAACCTGAGCGTGGCGGTCTGGGTAGGATTCATCGCCCTGTTTGGTATCGCGACTAATGATGGTGTAATCATGGGAACCTACATCCACCAGGTATTTGAAGCGCGGCATCCGGATACCGTACACGACGTTCGTGAAGCTGTTGTTGCAGCCGGCAAGAAGCGTGTTCGCCCGGCTATGATGACTACGGCGGTGGCGGTCATTGCCCTGTTGCCTGTACTCACCTCTACGGGAAAAGGCGCCGATATCATGGTGCCGATGGCGATACCGACATTCGGAGGAATGATTATTCAGGTGATGACTATTTTCGTAGTACCTATCTTTCAGGCGATGTGGCGCGAAGGAGTTGCGAAGAAAATGAAAACAATGAAGGAATTAAATAATGAAGGAAATGAAGAAGTGGGTGCTTAATCTGATAGTCATGTTCTTCTGCATTTCGGCTTACGGACAAGACTCGTTATCGCTATACCTGAGTATGGCGGCGAAGAATAATCCGGCAGTATTGCAAAAGTTTACCGAATACAAGGCGGCTTTGCAAAAAGTGCCCCAGGTCGGCAGCTTGCCCGACCCGGAACTGAACGTCGGGGTGTTTCTCTCGCCGATGGAGTTGATTGGCGGCAATCAGGTAGCGGACATCAAGCTGATGCAGATGTTTCCGTGGTTTGG
>JAUZOF010000105.1 GCA_030706585.1 Bacteroidota bacterium | reverse complement strand
CCAGCCTATTGTCTATGCGCACTCCGAATTACAAAGCAATACGGTTGAAATCCGAAGCCTGATTCAGTTAATTGAGTCCACAAAGAGTCTGACCTCGACCAAAAATAATCTGGAAGAACGAATTATCAATGGCATTTTGAAACTGGCCGGAGCATTCGCCGCACATGCCGCAGCCACCTCTGACGAAAAGCTCGCATTATTGGGAGCCGTCAGCCCGACCACGATTAAAGGATTGCGTAACACCAACTTGATAGACACTGCCCAGAAATATGGCGACACAGCAACCCCTATCGTTACCTCACTCGTCACTTGGGGTGTTTCTCAAAGTGATGTAGATTCTCTTTTTACCGACAAACAAGCTTTTCAAAAAAGCATCGGCGAAATAGGAAACCAGCAAGGCTCAAACAGCGCCACAAACGATCAAATCAGGAGCAAAATATCAGACAACCAAGACCTGCTCAAAAACAAGGTGGACAAACTGATGCTCCCGTTCAAGACCACAAATCCCACTTTCTACAGCGAATACCAGTCAGCTCGCCAGATCATCGACCTCGGAGGTTCACATTCCGGATCAAAAGATACTCCTACTGCGCCCCAAGCTTAAGGCTTGTCTTTTCCAGCAGAAACAATCCCATCAAGCCTATGGTTAAAACTCCATAGGCTTGACTATTTGAAAGAGAACTAACTATTTATTCGTCATAATACAACATTAAGATGTGCAGAGTCAGCACAATAAAAACCGACAACCACCTATGATAAAAAATTACTTATTAAGCATTGTGCTGGCTTGTAGCATGGCATTTACGATGCAAGGGCAACAAACTCAAGTCAACGCTGGTGCAGACGCTTCCATCACGTGTGGTGGAACTACACAGTTAAAAGCCAGTATAAGCTGGATAAAATTATCGAGCGGCACAAATGTCAACCTCAGATCAGTCTATTTCACCGACAAAAATACCGGATTTGCCATTGGTGATTCTGGCACAATATTGAAAACAACCGATGCGGGTGCAACCTGGGCAAAGAAAAGTCCGAAGAAGTATGATGCGGAAAGCCTGAAATCCATCTGTTTTGTCAATAAAGACACCGGCTATGTGATTGGTAGTGAAAGTATCCGTAAAACCATGGACGGTGGCGAAACGTGGGTACATAAAGCCGGACTTGGAGGAAATTGTATTTATATGACATCTACGGGAAGCGGACTTGTCGGAACATTAGGCGGTATCGCTACAATTACCGATGGCGACTCCATGTCTGTCTATTTCAACTATCAGACTATATATCCAATTAATGCTATTGCATTTGCCACCCCCAGCAAAGGTTACGCTGTCGGTAACAACGGCTTACTGATTCAAACCACAGACGGAGGAAACTCATGGGCATCGAAAGGCAGCGGTACTACATCTAATTTAAACGCTATACATTTTTACAACTCTCAGAATGGCTATATAAATGGAGATGCCTCTATTCTTAAGACTACCAATGGCGGTGCAAGCTGGACAACCTCAACAAACACAGTCGCAGGAGGTAACTCCATCTTCATGACATCAAGTTCCACAGTCTATACATGTTCAAAATCAGGATCTATATACAAAACCACAGGAATCGGATGGACAAAAGAAACTACTCCATCGTCAATTCAATTAAACTCGTTGATATTCCTTGATGCAAATACCGGATATACAGTCGGAAAAAATGGGCAAATTTATAAATATGATGGAAATGGTACTTTCGAATGGACCCCATCTACTGGTTTGAGTGAGACCAACATCGCAAGTCCGACAGCCACTCCGATTACAACAACGAATTATATAGTTATTTACACCACATCTGATAAAGTATCATCAAAGGACACAGTGACCGTTACAGTAACCCCTGCTACTATAAATGCCGGATCAGACCAATCCATCCATTGTGGAGAAACCGCACAATTAGGCGTAACCACCAACTATACCGGAAGCGGAACCCTGAAATACAAATGGACTCCATCCACCGGTCTAAGCAACGATACTATTGCAAATCCCGTTGCTACAATTTCCGCAAATACGACCTACACAGTTACTGTAACAACTCCAAACGGTTGTACCTCCAGCGATCAGGTTCAGATCAGCCTGACCCCGATGAGCAGCCCAAGCCTCGGCATTGTAACAGCAAACAGCTCAAACAACAATGTAGTTGCATGGCTCAGACCGACCTCTACAGCTATCGACTCTATCTGCGTTTATAGAGAGACGAATGTGACCAATGTTTATAAAAAAATCGGCACGGTAGCTTATTCCGCACCAAACCAGTTTGTGGATTCGCTTTCAAATACCTGTGTTCAGTCAAACAAATATCGTATCTCGGTGAAAGACCACTGCGGTTTTGAGTCGGCACAGAGTGATCCGCACAAATCCATGCACCTCGCCATCAATCAGGGCATGAATGGTTCTTGGAACCTGATCTGGGAGCCATACTCGGGATTCACCGTTTCTACCTATAACATTTACCGGGGAACAAACCAACAAAATATCACACTGATCAACTCGACTTCGGGAAGTAATACACAGTTTACCGATCTGACCGCTCCGGCCGGCAATGTCTATTATCAGATTGAAGTAATCAGCCCCTACTCTATCTTTGTCGATAAGCAAGCAACCGCACAAAGCGCAAGCCTCTTAAAATCGGCTACAGTCAGCTCTTTCCCGGCGCTTTATTACTCCTCTCGCTCTAATGTTGCTACGAATAATACAGCCGGAATTGCAACTATTACCACCGATGACCTACTTTCGATTTATCCTAATCCGGCAAAAAACAACATTAGGATATCAACAAATAACCAGAATGGAGATGACGCAATCATAAACATCTACAACACTACAGGCTCTCTGGTTAAGTCGGACATCCTAGGTCTGCCTGATCAATCTTACGACATCAGCAGTCTGAGCAACGGCATCTATATACTGGAACTCAAATCCGGAAACCTCACCTATAAGAAACGACTAATCGTCAATAAATAAAAACACAAGGGTGTTCATTTTGTAGTGAACACCCTTTTTTATTTCAATTCAAACATCTTCGCAAAGACAGTTTCTTTTCGAAAAGCCCTTTAGCAATACCGCATAAAAAATCCCGAAGAGACAATTCTCCCCGGGATTTTCAAAAGATCAACGATCTTAATTTCGTACTAAACCTGAAAAATTCAATTATTTAATTTCGATTTCCTCTTTCAGGTCGATTTCGTTTTTGTCGGAATCAATAAAACGATATTCCAAAAGCGCCAGACTTTGGTTTGGGATAATACGCAATCCAAAGCTGTATGAACATCTCCATCTCCATTTCAATGAGAAGAATCCCTGATTAATGAACGAAGCCACATAAGGGTGAACATGCAATGAGAAAGTCTTCACCTTCAATTTATTCACCAGATAATCTACCTTACGTTCGAGCATATCGGTAAACAGGATCGATGGCTTGATTGTGCCGTTTCCAAAGCAAACCGGACAGGTCTCCGTCGTGGTAATGTCCATATTCGGACGAACACGTTGGCGGGTAATCTGCATCAGGCCGAATTTACTCAACGGCAGGATGTTGTGTTTCGCTTTGTCTTTCGACATAGCCTCACGCATCACCTCATATAGCTTCTGACGGTTCTCACCCTCCTGCATATCAATGAAGTCCACCACAATAATACCGCCCATATCGCGCAGTCTCAACTGGCGGGCAATTTCCTGTGCTGCAGCGCTGTTTACATCCAGAGCATTTTCTTCTTGCCCTTTTCCGGATTTCGAACGGTTACCGCTGTTTACATCAATTACGTGAAGTGCTTCGGTATGTTCGATAATCAGGTAAGCTCCACTCTTGAAAGTCACGGTTTTCCCAAACAGAGACTTAATCTGCTTGGTGATACCGAAATTATCAAAGATCGGCAGGGTTCCCTCGTAAAGCTTAACAATATCCTTTTTCTCCGGAGCAATCATCTCCACATACTCCCTGACCTGGTTGAATACATCCGGATCATTGACGTGTATGCTTTGGAATGAAGGATTAAAGTTATCACGCAACAAAGCCCCCGTGCGACTGGTCTCTTCGAAAATCAGCGAAGGGAGTTTGGCGCGTTGTAGTTTCACCACGCAGTCCTCCCAACGTTTAGCCAGCATTTTCAGCTCATCGTCAAGCTCGGCAATCTTCTTTCCTTCAGCCACCGTACGCACGATTACCCCAAAGTTTTTCGGTTTAACGCTTTGAACCAACTGCTTCAGACGCTGACGCTCTTCTGATGATTTGATTTTCTGCGAAACCGACACTTTATCGGCAAACGGGATCAACACCAGATAACGACCGGCAAATGAAATTTCGGCAGTAAGTCTGGGACCTTTGGAAGAAATAGGTTCTTTGGCGATTTGCACCAGAATTTCCTGACCGCTTTTGAGCAGTTCCGTAATGGCACCGTCTTTGTTGATTTCAGGAAGTAGCTGGAATTTTGAGATGGAGAGAGTTTTCTTGCGGTCGGAAATAGTTTGTCTGAGAAACTTGTTTTGGGATGCAAAATTTGGTCCCAAATCAAGATAATGGAGAAAAGCATCTTTCTCGTATCCGACATCAACGAACGCAGCATTCAATCCGGGCATCAGCTTCTTCACTTTTCCCAGATAGATATCACCCACAGAGAACGAAATGTTCTGCGCCTCTTTTTGCAGCTCTACCAGATTTTTATCTTCCAGAACCGCAATCGAGACCTCTTTCGGGGTAACGTCAACGATGAGTTCGCTATTCACAATGTTTGAATTTAAGTATGATACAATATACAAAGAACAAACTTATGTTGAAACCACATGAAGTTTGTTCTTTGTTGATCTTGCTGGATTGAAAAAATCAGACTAAATTATTTTTTCTTTTTGTGTCTGTTTTTTCTCAATCTTTTCTTACGCTTGTGCGTAGACATTTTGTGTCTTTTTCTTTTTTTACCGCTTGGCATAGTCGTAATTTCTTTAGTTATTAATAAATAGTGTTGACTTATTCTCCTTTTACAGTGTCCATAAACGTTTTAGCCGGTTTGAACGAAGGAATGTTGTGTTCCGGAATAACGATGGTAGTATTTTTAGAGATATTGCGAGCTGTTTTTTGAGCTCTTTTCTTGATGATGAAGCTGCCGAAACCTCTCAGGTAAACATTATCTTGTTTAGCTAAAGAGTCTTTTACTACATCCATGAAAGATTCAACTGTTGCCAAAACAGCCGCTTTCTCAATCCCAGTTTTCAGGGAAATCTCGTTTACAATATCAGCCTTTGTCATATATGATTAAATTAATTTGTGAGTTCAATTCAGTTCCTAAAATTTTGGACTGCAAATATATACCATTTTATCAGAACAGAAAAACCAGTTCCTCTTTTTTTTGCGGAAAAACCTGATTTTCTTCGATTTGTGTGTATTTTTGAAAAAAAATTTGTATGGATGACTGACGCAATATTTTCAAAAACCCTAATCAACTGGTATATAGGAATTAAAAGGGAATTACCCTGGCGGGAGACTAAGGACCCGTATCGAATCTGGATCTCCGAAATTATACTTCAACAAACAAGAGTCGCTCAGGGATATGACTATTACATCCGGTTTATAAATCGTTTTCCTGATGTAAAATCGCTTTCAGATGCCTCTGAAGACGAAGTACTCAAATATTGGCAGGGATTGGGCTACTACAGCAGGGCGCGCAATCTTCACGCCGCTGCCCACCAGATAATGAAAGATCATAATGGCATTTTTCCAACCTTGTATAAAGATGTTCTGGCATTAAAAGGGGTAGGCGAGTACACAGCTGCGGCAATCTGTTCTTTTGCTTTTAACCAACCTTATGCCACTGTCGATGGAAATGTTTACCGGGTACTGTCACGATTGTATGACATCGACCTGTCGATTGACAGCAACGAAGGAAAGAAATACTTTGCTGCTCTGGCTCAACAGCTGTTATCAAAGAACGACCCGGCAACGCACAATCAGGCCATGATGGAGTTTGGAGCAGTACACTGCCTGCCTAAAAATCCCGCATGCAACGAATGCCCTTTTCAGGAAAAATGCATCGCTTTTGCAAATGGGTCAATAATGCAACGCCCGGTCAAGCAACAAAAAACAGAAGTAAAGAACCGGTATTTCAATTACTTTCACATCCGCTTAGGCGAAAATGTATTACTTAATAAACGTGCCGGTAACGATATCTGGAAAAACCTGTATGAATTTCCGCTGATTGAGACCTCCGAAAAACTGGAATTTGATTCTCTTTCGTTATCAGAGGATTTTCAAAAAATGTTTTCCGGCATTACAGACATTTCATTCTCTTTGAAAAAAAGAGACATCATTCATATTCTTTCCCATCGTCGGATTATCACAAATTATTACGAAGTGACGGTTTCCGGACTAAATGATTTTCTAAAGCAGTATCTTTGCATCCCGGAAAAAGAATTTGAAAAATACGCTGTGTCACGATTAGTCCATTTGTTAGTCAGCGATTAGAAATAATATTTGCATTGAAATACGAAATGAATCATCCCCGTCATATCCGCATCGAAGAGTACAATTACAATCTTCCCGATGAAAAAATTGCAAAATTCCCACTATCGGAGCGAGACCAGTCAAAGCTTCTTCTGTATAAAAAGGGAGAAATCAGTGAATCCAACTTCGGAAATTTGCCTGAATATCTTCCGGAGAGCTCCCTGATGGTATTTAATAATACCCGCGTTATCCAGGCGCGGCTTCATTTCTATAAAGAAACCGGTGCATGTATTGAGATTTTCTGTCTGGAACCGGTTGCACCGGCCGACTATGCGATGTCTTTCCAATCTTCAGGAGAATGCACCTGGCTTTGTATGGTAGGTAACCTGAAAAAATGGAAGTCCGGCCAACTGAAACTTGATATTGCAACAGACAAAGGCGTTACAGCTTTATTTGCAGAAAAGATAGCCACAAAGGGCAATACCCACGAAATCCGTTTCACCTGGGAAAACTCAGAAATTACATTTGCCCAAATACTGGACAGTGTAGGCGAATTACCCATCCCCCCCTACCTGAACCGCGATACAGAAGACAGTGATCTGGAAACTTATCAAACCGTTTATTCTAAAATAGAAGGTTCGGTAGCCGCCCCAACGGCAGGGTTGCATTTTACAGAAAAAGTATTCGAAGAACTGGAAAAAAAAGGGATCGAACGAACGGAATTAACATTACACGTGGGAGCCGGAACTTTCCAGCCTGTGAAAAGCGAATTGATTGCCGATCACGAAATGCATACCGAATTCATCACGGTGGAACGATCGTTGATAGATAAATTGCTATCGGAACGTCCGGTAATTGCAGTGGGAACAACCTCCGTACGCACACTGGAAAGCCTCTACTACATCGGCTGCTTGCTGGAATTTCGTCCGAATGCAACTGCCGAAGGATTGATGGTGCGCCAATGGATGCCCTATGACCAAACCTGGACACTAACAGTTGAGCAATCTCTGACAAATATCATCAATTATCTGGAGCGTCAAAATAGCGACAAACTGGTGACATCGACACAAATCATGATTGCACCGGGCTACCAATACCGGATTGTAAAGGGCATTGTGACAAATTTCCACCAACCGACAAGTACATTATTACTGCTGGTTTCCGCTTTCGTGGGAGAAGATTGGAAAAGAATCTATGATTATGCATTATCGCATGACTTCCGCTTCCTGAGCTATGGAGACAGCTCATTACTTCTACCGTAACTTTTTAGATGACAATGTATCTCTTGGCACGAGAAAGTAATCACGACATAACAAAAACAGAATTACTTAAAAAAAATAACAAGCCCCGGTTCAAAGATCTGAGCCGGGGCTATATTTTGCATAAAAGCGATAAAAATCAATAGTAAGAGCAGCAGTAGTCTGTAGCTTCTTTTACCACCAACTGAAATTTTGATTTGGCCGGAACACGGAAATCGTCGCCTTCTTTCACGGTAATCCATTCTTCAGAGCCTGGAAGTTTAACATCCATCTCACCACCCAGAATTTCCATTAATTCATTAGAATCCGTACCGAATTCATATTCCCCCGGCATCATGATACCCAATGTTTTCTTAGTTCCGTCAGCAAACAACACTGTGCGACTGGTTACCTGACCACCGAAATATACGTTCGCTTTTTTTACTACTGTTACGTTTTCGAATTGTGACATAATTATTTGAATTAAAATTGTTTACTTAGTTGCCATGTAAAAAGCACAAACGCCCATTGTGAATTTCTTATTGACCACCTGACTGAATCCACAACGCTTGAGTAATGCGACCATCTCCTTGCCTTGGGGAAATGCTTCGATAGATTTCGGCAAATAGCTGTAGGCCTTTTTATCTTTGGAGAATACACGTGCAAACGCAGGAATTACGGTTTTAGAATAGATGCGATACATTTCGCGTGTCGGGAATCTTTCAGGCTCTGACATTTCAAGGATAACGAGATTTCCTCCGGGTTTTAATACACGGCACATTTCTGCAATGCCCTGTTCCAGGTTTTCAAAATTGCGCACCCCAAAAGCAACGGTCACTGCATCGAAGGTGCCGGTTTCAAAATCGAGCTTCATACTATCACCAATTGCAAGTGAAATTTTATCCTGTAATCCCAGATTCGCGAGCTTTTTTCGACCTACTTCAAGCATTCCATCCGAAATGTCAATCCCTGTAATGTGCTCCGGTTGGAGTAAACGGTTGGCATTAATTGCAAAATCGCCTGTACCGGTAGCTACATCCAGAATCTGTTTCGGCTCAAATTTCTTCAAACTGAGAATAGCTTTTTTCCGCCACTGCCTGTCAATCCCCATCGTCATGAAACGGTTCATCGGATCGTAGTTCCCGGAAATTGCATCAAACATTTTCACGATCTGATCTTTCTTGCTGCCCTTCTCATCGTATGGGAGGACGGTTTCGCATTTATAGCCTTTATGTTTCATATCTGTTTTAGGTTTCGCTTAATCGTATTTTTTTGCTTTCAGAGAAGAATCCCGTATCATCAGTTTCGGAGGAAATTTAATGTGTTTTTCTTCTCGTTCTTCGGGAGTTTGATTGAGTTGTTCAATCAGGATTTCAGCTGAAGTTTCACCCAATTGCTGACTATCGAGATCCACAGAGGTAAGCTCCGGATCTATGAAGATATCGAATGTCTCGTTGGCAAATCCCACCACTGCAATATCATCCGGAATACGAATCCCAGCCTTTTTCAACGTCAGTATCACACCGATGGCCGAGAAATCCCCTGCTGCGAGAATTGCATCGGGCAAATCGCCTGACTGGATAATCTGTTTTGTTGCTTCCGTCCCCGTTTCGAGTGTAATCGCATTTTGGTAAAACCAATTCTCCTGCGGTTCAATACCATGCTTCTTCATTGCGTCCTGATAACCCTGCATCCTATTTTTGTAAACACTTAAAGTCATCGGACCGGAGAGGTGATAAATCTTCCGACACCCCTGAGCAATCAGGTGCTCTACAGCCTGAAAAGCTGCCTCGTAGTTATCCACCTCCACCTTGCTTACATTGAGCGATTCGGGTACGCGGTCAAAAAAGACAATTGGGGTCCCTTTGTTGATAAAGGGCTGAAAGTGGGAATAATCGGTTGTCTCGGCAGAGATAGACACCGCCAGCGCATCAATTTTTTTATTCAACAGCGCTTTAGCAATAGCTTTTTCAGTTTCGTATTGCTCGTTCGATTGGGAAATAATGACACTGTAACCGTTTTGGTAAGCCACCTGCTCAATTCCGGTGATGACGGAGGCAAAAAAGTTTCGGCTGACACGCGGTACAATCACTGCAATCACCGAACTCCGGCCGGTACGCAGGTGCATAGCCACCGGATCGGGCTGAAAATTCAGCTTCTCGGCCAATTCCATCACACGGGCTTTCATCTTTTTGCTTATGCGAGGATGATTTTGCAGCGCCCTCGAAACAGTTGATGCCGTGGTATTTAATTGCTTTGCAAGATCGTATATTGTGACTTTTTCTGCCATTTATGCTTTATTGAGTCGCAAATTTACAACAACTTCATTGACTTACCAACAAAATGTAAATGCAAAGCCCCCTCCCTACCCTTTAATTCGACTGACAAATTACCTCTCTGATTAAGAATCATCAAACAGATAATTGCAGTCATTGAAAAAAACCAGATGCCAACCGCATTAAATTTCACATAACAAAAGTGTATTGAAACAGTTTTATAAATATATTTGTTGGCAAATCGCATAATTTGAGAATCCAGACACAAAAACTACACATAAACAACCTTATTATACCATGAAAAACAAAATCAGGAAAGTAAAAACACTAATGCTTTTTCTCTTTTTCATCAATCAAATTACCCATTGTCAAAACATATTAACCGGTACAATCCTGGATGAAACCACCAAAAATCCGATTGATTACGCTTCGGTCTATATCAGTGGAACCACAATCGGGGCATATACTGATGCGAAAGGACATTTCTCATTAAAAGATGTAACTTTCCCTTGTCAGCTCGTTGTAAGTCACGTGGCATACAATGTAAATACGAACATAATCAATGAAAATAGTCCCAAAGAAATCACAATATACATCAGGGAAAAAACCCGGCTACTGAACGAAGTACAGGTTGCGGACAAGAGCATGCGGGACAAAAACATCAGGGAGTTCAAACTCGCATTTCTGGGCGATGACTATTGGGGCAGTCATGCAATACTCAAAAATGACAGCGTCTTAATCTTTTCTCATCGCATAGACACAGTGAGGCGCTCATCCGACTCAATGGATTTCGTAAAACAAAGAAAGT
>JAUZOF010000104.1 GCA_030706585.1 Bacteroidota bacterium | reverse complement strand
GGAGGTGATGGCGAAGCGGGGGAAGGCGATTTATTGTTTGTAGAGAATGAAAGCATTATCAGATAAAATATATTACGCAGAAAAGGATATTCTTGAAATAATCAAGATTGACTTTGACTTGATTAATGATACAGAGTGGTATCAACTTTATCAGCATAAGATAGATAAAACAATCTGGAGACTTGATAAATGGGACAAACACCAAGTGCAATTTTTCGTAAGACTAAGCTCAATTGACAATTGGACTGATTTTGACGATACTGAATTGCGCATTGAGCTTTTACAAAAAACAAGAGGTACAGATATGTCTCGAAAATGTATTTGGAGAGAGTGCATTAGACCTTCTCTAAATGGACTTGTTTACTGTGAAATACATGCATATAAAGAAATGGGTATAAGAAAATGAATTTAGAGAATTTCAAAGCAGATATAGAAGTAAGACTAAATTCAATTGCTGAATTTGAATTACTGGAGTTCCATTATCAACCATATAGTTTTGGCAGTGGATTGGTTGTCTATCGAATTAATGGTAGGATTCATAAATTTGTTTATGATGGACGAGATAATATTCTAACATGGTTGATTAGTAAAGAACATCAAAAATACATCACTGCTGATTTGTCTGAATATTGTAGTTTTAAAGGACTATTTATTGATAACGATGAATTATCAAAAGGAATAAAAAGCACACTTCAATGTGGATAAGCCCCGGTTCTCCCACTGGCGCGAGTTTAGCGTTAGCGTAACTCGTGCCCAAAACAAAGACAGCTTGTAGCTGTCTCTCATCTAATCGACAGATATTAGGGAAAGTAAAAGACACGTTCGTATTGAACCTTGTTAATCTGCAGAATTCCATGAATTCTTAAACAGCTACAAGCTGTTTAGATTTCCAGCACGAGTTACGCTGCGCTAAACTCGCGCTAGTGGTACCCACACCGGACTGCGGCTTCAGGCCGCATGTCGGATTGATAACATTCAAATGTAATTCACAATCACCACCCGGTCTCAATCCACCATTGATACCGGGTGGTGTTGTTACAATCAATCCGACTACAACACCCATCCCCAATCATACCAGATTCCCATCTGAAACAGAATCACACGGTCGTATGACTCACGATCACACGAGCGTGTGATTCAGGATCACAGCCACGTGTGACTATAAATCACACGAACGTGTGATTCAATTCACTACGCTAATCTGAGACCCATCGAGATGGGAATAGTACGAATCGAGGTTCGGGAATCGGGAAAAGAAGCAGAAGTTCAGAGCACCTTCAACGCAAAGGGGAAGGTGTAGTAGCCGGGCGATGCGTTTAACCGGCCCGACATCGAGTATTGGGTGCAGATTGACAATTTGTATTCCCCGGCGGGCAGAGACGCGGGTAAGATCAGCGTCATTCGGGTGGGATAATTGACCACGATGGATTTGAGATCTATTGCAAACGCCTCATGGGTGGCCTGATGAATGAGCGTTACCCCCACACCGGGATGTTCGCCAGCGATCTTGAGACGACTTCCGGTGAGGTGGATGCCATTGCCCGGTGTGATGCGATCGTTGACTGTTCCTGTAACCACATCCGTCACGGTATTGATCCCAATGCCCGACGAGGCCACTCCCCGTACCTGCACATCTACCTTCCGGACGACATTGCGCAGGTCGGCAGTCGGCGTCACCTGCACATTGAGGCGGTGCGCTTCACCGTCCCATTGTGCCCCCTTGCCGACAAACACACCATTCACCCCCAGCTGGAAATGCGCCAGTCCGAAACGCACGGATGCACCGTTAGCCACCCGCTGCATGGCCGCCTCGGTGAGCAGTTCGAAGGCCGTCTTCAGCGTGACGGCGCTGATGTCAGTTCGGTGTGCCACGATGTCAGCCACCAGGTCATCTTCGGTAATCGAGGCGGTAGTAACTACTTTCCCGATGCGCTCCTCTTTGTGTTCGGTAAACGGGGTCTCGTGCAGCTCTACAATTACGCGGTTCTTGTCGGTCGTTTCCATAGCATTATCTTTTCTTTATGGTATTTGCAAATATAAGCATTGAAGAAGAAAGTAATAGAGTAGCTTTGCAAAATCAGGCAATTCGAATTACATTTGTTAGAGAAAGCATCGCCAAACCTGACAGGTTTCAAAAACCTGTCAGGTTTCGACCAAAAGAAACATTTACCCACTCTCATGTCCGGATGGAATCCCTGGCACGGCTGCCACAAGATCAGCCCCGGTTGCCAACATTGCTACGTGTACCGCATCGATGCGGCATTTGACAAAGACCCTTCGGTAGTAACACGGACGGCCAGTTTCGATCTGCCCCTAAAGAAAAAGCGCAACGGTGAATACAAACTACCGGCGGGCGAAACGGTATTCACCTGCTTCTCTTCCGACTTCTTTCTGGACGAAGCCGACGAGTGGCGCATAGAGGCTTGGCGTATGATTAAGCTGCGAAGCGATCTGCACTTTTTCATTATCACCAAGCGTATTCACCGTTTTACAGTCAGTCTGCCTGAGGATTGGGGAGATGGTTATGAGAATGTCACCATCTGCTCCACCTGTGAGAATCAGGATCGGGCTAATTTCCGCCTGCCCATTTTCCTGAGCCTGCCTATCCGGCACAAAGCTATTATTTGCGAACCGCTATTGGAACAGATAGATATTTCTCCGTGGTTGGATAGTACAATTGAGGAGGTGGTTATTGGCGGTGAATCGGGGAAAGAGGCGCGCGTTTGCAATTACGACTGGGTGCTCGACCTCCGTCGGCAATGTGTGGAGAAGGGCGTACCGTTTTACTTTCGGCAGACAGGTGCGAAGTTTATCAAGGATGGCCGGTTGTATCATATTCCGCGAAAAGACCAGCATACTCAGGCGTTAAAAGCGGGAATTGACTTTGAACCGTAAGAAAAAAACCTAACAGGTTTGGGTAACCTGTTAGGTTTAAGCATATCTCATCAGCGAATAAAGCTAGTCATCACTTTAGCCACCGGAGCAGGAGCCGGAACGCTCTCTTTGGTCTGCTCACGCATCTTCAGCATCCAGGCCATGTTGCGGCCCAACACTTCCATGATTTGCACACCCTCTTCGTCCTGCGGCATTTCACCCGGCATTCTACCGTGAGCAATAGTCCAGTAATTGGAGTTGGCATGAATCATTTCACAGTACGTAAGATAGTGATTCAGTTGGTCAAACGTAGCAGAACCACCGGTACGACGAAGTGCCACTACAGAAGCTCCCACTTTCTGACGGAATAAACCACCATTTACTCCTGCCACCATAAAAGCCCGATCGAGAAAGCTTTTCATCGTACCGGCAATTCCGGCAAAATATACCGGAGAGGAGATGATAATACCGTCAGCCACTTTCATCTGCTGGATTGCTTCGTTGACCGTATCACCGGCCATACTGCATTTCTCGTCTTTCGTTTGTGCGCATTTGCCGCAAGCCATGCAGCCTCTGATGTTCTTGTTACCAACATGGATAATTTCAAAGTCAATGCCCGCTTTTTTCAGCTCTTCGCCTACAATATTCAGGGCGTGAAAGGTATTTCCCTCTTTGCGGGGACTACCGTTGATTGCTACTACTTTCATAACAGTCTATATAGGGTTAAAATGTACCGGATACAAAAAAAGCCGATCATGTCGGCTTTTTCAGGATTATGAGATCTTTTAGATTAAACGCGTTTCATCATCTCTTCCACTTCGCGAATCTGGGCCTTCAGCATCTTCTGCTTATCAAGCTTCTTCGCATCCTGAAGATAGTGCTGAGCCAGTTTCTTGTTGCGCTGAGCCAGATAGATACCTGCCAGATTAAGCTTCGCCACCGCCTGGTCGCTGTCCATACGCAATCCTACCGAAAGCGCTTTTTTGAAGCTTTTTTCTGCTTTGGAGATGTTGTGTTGCTGGCTTTCAAGCATACCGTTCAACAGGTAGTAGTAAGCCTCCTGGCTCTTAATCAGGTATTCCGGATGCTTGATCCGTGATACGGCATTCATTGCCGAAGGAATATTATTCTTTTTAATAAAATAGAAAGCCAGGATGATATTTTCGTTTCTGAAATGCGACAGTGTTACAAATACAGAAACTAAAACGACTAAAATACCGATGAAGATAAAGCCTTTAAAAAACAAAAGCACAGCCCCGATCAGTATAAGTGATGCAATAATCAGACGAACGTATTTTCTTATCATAAATAAATGAGTTAATGAAATTTGAGTCGCAAATTTAGCAATAATTCTTTTGCGTAAAAGAAAGAAACCTCCAAGGTTTTAAAAACCTTGGAGGTTTGCCCTCCAAAAGATGCCAAAGCATCCTTTCTGATATTATTCGATTACAGTTACAAATCCGAATGTATCCGGCTCATCACCGTACTGGATTGCACGTAACTTGTTGTAAAGTTTCAAACAGGTTGGGCCCGCCTCTCCATCTTTAGAGAATACGTACGATTTATCCTCGTCGATGTCATCAATGCGCAGGATTGGGCTGATAACAGCCGCTGTACCACAAGCACCGGCCTCTTCGAATGTCGCCAACTCCTCTTCCGGAATCGGACGCTGTTCTACTTTCATGCCCATTGATTTGGCAATCTGCTGAAGACTGTCGTTGGTAATGGAAGGCAGAATAGATTCTGATTGCGGAGTGATATAGGTGTTATCCTTGATACCAAAAAAGTTTGCAGGACCACATTCATCCACATATTTCTTATAACGGGCATCGAGGTAAAGTACCATCGAATAACCCATCTCATGCGCTTTTTCACCAGCAGAAAGACTTGCCGCATAGTTGCCGCCCACTTTATATTTACCGGTACCCAGCGGAGCTGCACGGTCATATTGGCGAAGGATAACTACAGGTGTCGGTTTGAATCCTTCCTTGAAGTAAGGACCTACCGGAGTAACAAAAATCAGAAACATGTATTCCGTAGCCGGTTTCACACCTACCTGGGCGCTGGTACCGATCAACAACGGACGAATATATAAAGAGGCGCCACTTTCGTAAGGAGGTACGAAACGTTCGTTTCTTTTGACCGCCTCAATCACTGCCTCACGGAATTTATCGATTGGAAACTTTGCCATCAGGATACCTTCGCTGGTATGCTGCATACGTTTGGCGTTCTCTTCTATACGGAAAACACGGATTTTACCGTCTTTTCCACGGAAAGCCTTCAATCCCTCGAAAGCCTCTTGTCCGTAATGTAAACATGTGGCCGCCATGTGCATGGGGATGTACTCTGAAGAGGTAAACTCCAGATCGCCCCAGGCCCCGTCTTTATAGCTGCAACGAACATTACAGTCCGTTGTCATATAGCCAAAAGACAACTCTGACCAATTTATATTTTCCATTATCTCTAAATAAATATGATTGAATATCCTCAGTTCCAATTTGATTCGCAAAGGTAGATTTTTTTCGTTAATTGCTCCCCATATAAAGCGGACAAATTAGCTTTATTAGCTTTTCCATGATTATGGGGTAAAATGCAACCTCCTTTTGCTAAAGTATATTTCATCGCTATCCCAAATATTATCTGATTATAAAGGGAATAATTCGTTTTGAACTGTTATAACTGATAAAGAATTGTTCACAATAACATACCGGTTATGAATTCAGGACTTTTCACCTCCTTCTTCAGCGGAATACTATCTCTGGGTATCGGCGAAATTATCATGCTATTGGTCGGTGCCACACTTATCTACCTGGCTATCAAAAAGAACTACGAACCGGCCCTGCTTCTCCCAATCGGATTCGGCACACTCATGGCCAATATCCCTTTCTCCTCCGCTGTCGGCCATGACGGAGCATTGACGGTATTTTTTAACGCTGGAATCATCACCGAAATATTTCCACTTTTAATATTCGTTGCGATAGGGGCCATGATTGACTTCACGCCGCTGTTCCGGAATCCCATGTTATTGCTTTTCGGTGCAGCTGCTCAGTTCGGCATCTTCATGACGATGGCCTTTGCAACGTTACTGGGATTTGACCTCAAAGAAGCTGCATCAATCGGCATCATCGGTGCAGCTGATGGCCCAACCTCCATATACGTAGCTACCCGATTTGCACAAAATCTCCTCGGCCCCATATCAGTTGCCGCCTATTCCTATATGGCTCTTGTTCCCATTATTCAACCGCCCATCATCAATGCACTCACCACCAAGCAGGAGCGTATGATCAGAATGACGGGGCATTGCCGGCCTATATCCAAAACAACGCTGATTCTCTTTCCGATTATCGTTACTGTGATTGCCGGATTAATTGCACCCACTTCGGTGGCGTTGATTGGCTTTCTGATGTTTGGAAATCTGATTCGGGAGTGTGGAGTTTTGAATTCACTTTCCAAATCTGCACAGAATGAGCTGGCGAATCTGATCACCATCCTGCTCGGTATTACCATTGCCTCAACCATGACAGCCGATTCATTTTTAAAAGTAGATACACTGATGATTCTGGGGCTGGGGCTGTTTGCGTTTATATTTGATACTGCTGGTGGAGTTCTCTTTGCAAAACTTTTAAATCTTGTTCTACCCAAACACCTGAAGGTTAACCCGATGGTGGGTGCGGCAGGAATATCTGCCTTTCCGATGTCTGCCCGTGTTATTCAAAAGATGGGGCAGGATAATGACCCGAATAACTACCTGCTGATGTATGCAGCCAGCGCCAATGTAGGCGGTCAAATCGGGTCGGTCATTGCCGGAGGTATTATCCTGGCTATCATCCCTTTGCTTAGCTAACCTTTAATCACATATAAGATGGTTATGATACTCGACAACTTTTTCAAAGCGTTGACAGCAACCGCGATAGGAATGTTGAGCATTTTTATCTTTATGCTGCTGTTTTACCTGGTGATAGTATTGCTGGAAAAATATTTTCCGGGAAGTAAAGAAGAAAATAAAGGCTGAATCAGCCTTTCATTAATTGAAAAAGCGGGAAAGAACTATATTCGTTCAATCCCGCTTTTTTATGTTTCAGGCAAATACTATTTCCGGTAAATATCGAGGCATTCCACTGTAAATCCTTCGATAAACTGAGCATGCCCCTGAACGGCGGCTTCTCCGAAATTGATGTAAACCTCTGCTGACTTGCGGAAATCCTCACAGCGTGAGGCATCGTGCAGCAGCAGATATCCCATAATGATATGGCCGGCCATCTCCACCATACGGCGGGCATGGAAGTCAATAAACTCATTATCCCCTACTGCCTTGACATCCTCTACCGTCTTTTCAAAAGCATTAGTCATTGCAATCAAACGGGTGCGAAGGCTAGTCAGTTCCGGTGCAATCTCCTGTGTCTCATAATCGCGAATCATCGCCAGATAAGAGCCGGTGGTTACATGACGAATAGCTGCCACGACCTGAAGCTGTGTTGTACCTTCGTAAATAGAGGTAATGCGGGCATCGCGGTAGATACGTTCACAAGCATAATCCTTCATGAAGCCTGAGCCACCGTGAATCTGAATACAATCGTAGGCATTCTGGTTACAATACTCACTGGCCATTCCTTTGCCAAGCGGTGTACAAGCATCAGCCAGCTTTTGATATTTCTTCATTTCGTTGCGCTCTTCCGGAGTCAGTTTACGCTCACGGGCAATATCTTCCAGCGTTTTGTACATATCCACAAAGCGGGTAGTTTCATAAAGCAACGAACGGGTAGCATCCAGTTTTGCTTTCATGATCGAAAGCATTTCGTAAACAGCAGGGAACTCAATGATGGGTTTTCCGAACTGCTTGCGTTCTTTGGCATAAGCCAATGCTTCTCGATACGCTGATTCCGAAACGCCGACAGACTGAGCCGTAATCCCCAGACGGGCACTGTTCATCAACGCCATTACGTATTTGATAAGTCCCATTTTACGGTCGCCACAAAGCTCGGCTTTTGCATTACGGAACACCAGCTCGCAGGTAGGCGAACCTTTGATACCCATTTTATTTTCAATACGACGCACAGTCACACCGCCATCGTATTTATCATAAAGAAACATGGAAAGACCGCGACCATCTTTGGTTCCGTCTTCCGAACGGGCCAATACGAGTGAAATATGCCCGTCACCGTTAGTGATGAAGCGTTTCACACCGTTGAGATACCAGCAGCCATCCTGCTCGCTGTAAGTGGCCTTGAGCATCACAGCCTGAAGGTCTGATCCTGCATCCGGTTCTGTCAGGTCCATAGCCATCGTTTCACCGGCACATACGCGTGGGAGGAATTTTTTACGCTGATCTTCATTGGCAAACTCATAAATTGTCTCGGCACAGTCCTGCAAACCCCAGATATTTACAAATCCGGCATCGGCACGGCTCACCATATCAGCCGCCATGATATATGGCACAAGGGAGAAATTCATACCGTTGTAACGACGCGGCAAAGAAATACCCATCAAGCCGGCCTTAACCAAAGCATCGAGGTTTTCCTGAGTACCTTTAGCGTACACGACACGTCCATCCACCACGTGTGGACCTTCCTGGTCGATGCTTTCGGCATTAGGCGCTACAATATCGCCGCTGATTTCGCCTACAATGTCCAGAACTTTTTCGTAACTGTCCATGGCATCTTCAAAATCCATAGGGGCATAATCAAATTGCTGCGCATCGGTATAGTTACGCTCGCGCAACTCCACGATTCTCCGCATCAGCGGATGATCCAGGTGGTGTTTTAAATCGGGATTATCGAGATAGAAGTTCATTGTTTTATTTCTTTAAGGAGTTATAGGGAGTAAAAGGAGTTTTAGGGTAAATCCCCAAACCGCACATATTACTTTTGATGAAAATGTTTATTTACTGTTTTTCTTGTAATACTTGATCATCTTCGGAATCACCTCTTCCACCGTGCCATTGATTACATAATCAGCAATGGTGTTGATCGGCGCATTTTCATCATTATTTATAGCAATGATAATAGAGCTCTCCTGCATACCGGCAATGTGCTGGATTTGGCCGGAAATACCACAAGCGATGTACAGTTTCGGACGGACAGTCACACCGGTCTGGCCAATCTGGCGGTCATGGTCGGCATATCCTGCATCAACCGCAGCACGTGAAGCGCCAACTTCCCCTCCGATTGTATCAGCTAAATCATACAGCAACTGGAAATTATCCTTCGATCCAACACCGTAACCTCCGGCTACAATGATAGGAGATGCTTTCAGATTCACCTTAGATTTCTCCATGTGACGCTCGATCACATCTACTACAAAGTCAGCATCCGATACATATTTAGTTACATCCAGTTTGAGCACTTTGCCCTTGTGCTGAAGGTTGAAAATCTCTTTTTTCATCACCCCTTCACGCACGGTAGCCATCTGCGGACGGCATTCGGGATTAATAATGGTTGCCACGATATTTCCCCCGAAAGCAGGACGAATCTGATAAAGTAGGTCTTTGTAAACCTTATTTTCTTTCTTCTCTTCGTGGTCCCCGATTTCGAGCGCAGTACAATCGGCTGTCAGCCCGCTGTGTAAAGCAGATGAAACTCTCGGTCCCAGGTCACGGCCAATGCTGGTCGCTCCCATCAGACAGATTTGTGGTTTCTGTTCTTTAAACAGGTTGACCAAAACAGATGTATGAGGAAGAGAGGTGTAAGGATAAAGGCGGGAATCGTCTGCCAGATAAACGGTATCGGCACCGTACGGGAATATCTGGGATTCTACCCCATCGAGTTTCGAACCAATCACAATCGCTTCGAGCTTGCATTTGAGTTGGTTGGCCAGGCTGCGTCCTTTTGTCAGCAGCTCCAGACTGACATCAGCCACGATGCCGTCTTCTATTTCGCAATATACAAATAAGTTATTCATTGTTTGAGGAGTTTAGCTGTGATGAAATCATCCAATAGTATGGTTTGCAATCAGGTCATACATCAGGATATCAATATCGCGGTCAGACGGAGAAATCACGAGACTTTCTTTCGCCTGAAAGACCACATTCTCGATCTTTTTCACCTTAGTGGGTGATCCCGACAGACCAACCTGTTCCAGTTCGGCATTCACATCAGCCACTCCCCATTCTATAAGATTGAGATACGGACGGTTGTCAAACAAATCCGTGTAATCGACGTTCATATTCTGCTTTTCAGTCACGGTCTTGGCGTACTTGTACTTCTGAATTAACTTCGCATTGCGCGGGCGACATTCGGGAGCAGTTCCGTTTACCGTAATCAAAATCGGTAATTTGGCTTCCACAACTTCTACACCTCGTTCCAGACGTCGTTTCACCCGGATTTTGCCGGCATCAACAGACTGGACTTCTTCTGCATAAGTGATTTGCGAAATGCCCAACTTCTCTGCCACCTGTGGGCCTACCTGTGCTGTGTCACCATCAATAGCCTGACGACCGCAAATGATCAGGTCATATTCGCCCAACTTCCGGATGGCACAAGCCAAGGCATAGGAAGTCGCCAACGTATCGGCACCGGCAAAAGCCCTGTCGGTAAGCAAAATGCCTCCATCAGCACCGCGGTACAGCCCTTCACGAATGATGTCAGCAGCACGCCCCGGCCCCATGGTCAGCAAATGAACGGTTGTACCCGGGTGTTTTTCTTTTAACGCTAAAGCCTGTTCGAGCGCATTCAAATCCTCCGGATTGAAAATGGCAGGAAGCGCGGCACGATTAACTGTACCGTCGGCTTTCATGGCATCCTTACCCACATTTCGTGTATCAGGCACCTGTTTTGCTAAAACAATGATTTTCAAACTCATTGATCGAATTTAGTTTTAAAGATTAATATAAGTGTGTTTTCAAAAGACATGTAAAAAAAGAGGCTTAAACCTCTTTGACAATTTCCCCGACTGTCGGATGCGGGAAAACGGTTCGTTGCCACT